>JAUWYU010000195.1 GCA_030615655.1 Dehalococcoidia bacterium | reverse complement strand
GAATGGGACGCGGTGATAAAGGTCAACCTCTACGGCACCTTCTACTGCACCCGATACGCCTGTCATATCATGAAGCAGCAGGGCTATGGCAGGATTATCAATACCTCTTCTCACTCCGGGCTGGGCAATATGGGACAGGCGAGCTACTCCGCCGCCAAGGAGGGCATCGTCGGCCTGACGCGCACGGTGGCAAGGGACATGGGAAGGTACGGCGTGACCTGCAACGTTATCCGGCCGGTGGCCGGCACGAGGGGTGTCAAGGAACTCATCAAGAAGAAGGGACTCAAGGAGGCGTGGACCAAGATGTGGGGAGAAGAGGCCGCCGAGAGAAGGATAAAGCAAATGCTGGAGGTCAATCTCCCGGAGGACGTGGCAAATCTGGTTGTCTACCTCGCCAGTGAAAAAGCCGATAACATAAACGGCTGTGTCTTCGAGGTCTGGCACGGACACATCGGGATATACGAAGACCCGCCGCCGGTGGGACAGGTGCTCTCGAAAGACGGAAGGTGGACACCGGAAGAGCTTGCCGAGGCCATGCCGTCAACGCTGACTAAAGACAAAGTCCGCGAGTTGCCGCCTATCTTTCCGTTTTAAGGATAAGTTGTTTTAACTAAGGAGGGAACCATGGTAAATAAAATCGACCATATCGGTATTGTCGTTAAGGATGCCGATGAAGCCCTGAAGGTCTATTCCGAGATGTTCGACTTCGAGGTCGTTGAAGAAATGGGGGGGCCGGGTGGGGAGTTTAAAACCGTCCTGGTAAAAGCCGGCAATATCACGCTGGAGTTTCTCCAGCCGTTGACCGACGAAGGCAGCTTCGCGAAATTCCTGAAGGAGCGTGGCGGCGGACTCCACCACGTATCCTTCGCCACCAACAATATCAAGCACGAGTTAAAGACGCTGAAAGCTCAGGGCAGGAAACTCATTAATGAAGAACCGATGTCTTTGCCTAAGGCTAAGAGAGCCTTTGTTCATCCCAGCGCTGCAGAAAACGTACTGATAGAACTGGTGCAAAGGGCCCAGCCTTACCCGGAAATGCCGAACATAAAGATTACCTGACCCGGAAGGATTTATAGACAGGCATCTCGGCTCTTCAGGCGACCAGAAGCGGTATCAACCTGCGAACGCTATCAAGCTCTTCCAGATTTTCCACCAGGGTCAGGAAACTTTGCGCTTTGTCTCTGGATATCTTCCCGCAGAACTCAACGTTTGTCCAGAATTTAGCCAATATCGCATCCTTTGATATCGGGTTAAGAGGGTCGCCGCTGGCAATCTCCCGGGGCTCGGTTAGCTCACGGCCGTCCTTCATAATCAGCTTCAGTCCGGCAGCTTCGAATTCGACATCAGGGCTGGTCTCGAGCTTTATTTTTTTAATAAAGGCGGCAACTTCGGGACTGCGTATCGCCGGCCCGGTGAAGTGCTCCGGCTTGACGCTCCCATTTAACAGCGCGGTAGCCAGAGTATATTCAAAGCTGAAGGCGGCATTGCCATGCGGGAATTCCCCGATTCTGAAGGGATGACCGCAAATATGGTCATGAGCCCCGGCCGAAACGTAGAGGACAGCCTGCTGGATGTCATCCGCCTTGATATCATATTTGCGAACAAGGGCGAGGGCGCAGTCAATGGCGGCATGAGTAATGCGACAGGCGGGATAGGGTTTAAAAGTGCCGTCGCTGTAGTATTTCTTACCGAGGTCCCCGGTCAGGTACCCGGGTTTCTGGCAGCCCTCGGTGAACATCTGGTAATAGCCGAATTTGCTGAACAGAGCGTCCTCCGGGCCTGTCCATCCGGCTCTGGCCAGCTGCGCGGAAAAAACGCCTGCCCGGGCAGACAGCCCCTGCGGCAGTTTGAAGGCTGTGGTACCGTCCCATATTATTTGAAAGGTGCTGCCTATCTGATTAAGAACGATGCCGAAGGCATGTCTCATCTGGAGTTTATTCAAGCCCAGCAGCCGACCGGCGATAGCCGCAGCTCCGAAAGCGTTCACCGTGCCGGTGCCGTCCCAGCCCAGGGTAAAGCCAAAGCCGGAGGCAGCCAGCACACGCGCCGCCACATCGTCGCCGACGAGCAGAGCGGTAATCAGCTCTTTGCCGTTTACATCCGCCGCCTCGGCCATGGTAATAGCCGTCGGTACGGTGGTGCCGCTGACATGTCCCGGTGTATTAACGCCGTCCACCAGGGGACTCACCGGCTCAAAATCGAACGAGCGGGACATGACGCTGTTTATCATAGCGGCGTTACCCGCCGGCACTTTACCGCCGTGGACTAAAATGGTGGCTTCCTCTTTACCGCCGTTTTCCCGGAGAAGCGCGACAAGCTCGGGATTTCCCGTGTCGCCGGAGCCGCC
>JAUWYU010000015.1 GCA_030615655.1 Dehalococcoidia bacterium | reverse complement strand
AGTCCGGCTTCGATTGCCCAGCCGTGAACCTGTACCATGACGACCTTATTGCAGTCAAGTATGGCCTGCGTGAAACCGTAGAGCTGGTCCTGGTCGGTCTGGAGCCTGATTCTCTGGCTTGGTCTAACACCTTTTTCACCGCCGTAGATGCGGTAGACCATGGAGAGGTCAAAGCCGGCGCAGAAGTTTTTGCCGGCACCCTTGAAGATGACCACATTGCAGTTATCATCATGGTTGATTGCCCACATGGCTCTCTTGATGTCGCCGGTCATCTCTTTTTCGCCGATGCTGATGGCGTTGTTCTTATCGGGCCGGTTCAGGGTGAGGTAGGTAATCTTGGGTTCTTCCTTGTCCTTCTCCATGAGTATGGATTTGAATTTTGGGTAAGCCATTGTGTATTCCTCCAGTTTTCAAATTTTTCTTCAGTTTTAAAGCATTCCTGTCCGGTATTTCAACTTGCCAATCCTTGCGTGTTCAAGGATTGGAGCAAGGGAACGAGTGATGATGGCTTTAGAGTCGTGCCGGTTTATCAACTGCTGTCATAATAATATGCTAACTGAGGTAGCGCTTGTGTTGCGATGGAGACGAAATAATGTGAGGTTTCTTCTGTTCCTGTCCCGTATAATCCCATAACACCAGTACAGCTTTGTCTGCTTGCCGCAATTATCCCGAAGAAATGTTTACAAAAATTACGCCATATTAGTTTACCTTATACGAAAACATGCTGTCAAACGAAAGGTAGAGCTATACTGTAAGCCGGGTGTTTGATATTGTTTCACTGTCGAGGGCTGTTAATATTCGGCAACGGGGGGGGCATCGCCAAGAGATAGCGGCCGTAATCTTTCATTCGTCTCCACTCTGGAGACTGTCATAGAGTGCCTTTTCAGCTTCCAAGGCTTCGGCGGGCAGGCGGTTGACTTTACCCGCGGACAGGGCGAGCAGGTAAATCCTGGCGGTCTTTTCGATAAGCTCGCAGGCGGTAAAGGCGTCGCGCATGGTGCGGCCGGTGCCTACCGCCCCGTGATTCGGCAGCAGCACGGCATTTCTGTCGGCCAGAGCGGTCACGACACCGGCCACCTGTTCCCGACTGCCGGTGAGGGCGTGTTCGGCCAGTTTTATCTCCCCGCCCAGGAAGGCAGCCTGGTCATCCAGGATGGGGGGGATATCCAGGCCGGCCACGGAGACGGCACTGGCGAAGACCGAATGAGTATGAATCACGGCATTGACGTTTTGCCTGGCTTGGTAGATACCGATGTGCAGCATCGTCTCCATCGAGGGAGGCAGGTCACCTTCTACCGTTCTGGCCTCAAAATCGATTATCTGAATATCGTCGAGGCTGAGCGAATCGTAGCGCCTGGAGCTGGGGGTAATCGCCATTAGCTGCCGCCCGCCTTCGGGCGGCAGGCGCAGGCTTACATTGCCGGCTGTGCCAATGACCAGGCCCTTCTCCAGCATTTTTTGAGCCGCTTCCAGCACTATCTTCTTTTCTTCCCGCCACATATTTCAATTCTAATACAGCCGGGCGCTCAGGTTCAATGGGATGGCCGTTGTTTTGTGCGGTTTGGGTGTTCGGTATTAGCTTGGAGTGCGCTCTGGTCTGGCCTTAGCCTGTCTCAACCTTACTCTATCTTAACCTCACCCCCTGTATCCCCCTCTCCAAACTAGAGATAGTATGAACAGCATAAATTAATATGTTTGGAGAGGGGGAGATATTTTTAAGAGGGGCTGGCGCCCCTCTTCGCAGGCTACTCCCCTTGCGGAGTGGGGAGGAAACTACGGGATAAGGCTTTGATGATACTGGGTGGTTTGGGTGGGAAAGGATATGAAAGAGGGGGGCTGGGGGGCATACACATAAGAGATAAGCTGTGGAAGGTGCGAGGGTGAGGCAATCCTTCCCAGGGAGGACAAACAGGTGCAAACAGAACCGCGATGTTGGAATATTGACAGGGTCCGGGGGGTAATGATATAATAGTTTACATAGTTAACTATTAACTTTGTTAACTAAGCCTGTTAGGGGTGAGCCTGATGAGGAAAAGTGTTATGGATGGTGTCGTCAGGGATTTTCTATCTATCCCGCCTCTCATACGTCGAAGCATTAACAAAAAGGTGTTGAAGTCCGCGTTCGCGCAGACCGAGGAGGCTATTTCGCTGCCTCAATTTGAGATTATGAAGACATTGAAGGAAGCGGGCACAAAGCATATTGCCGAAATTGGTGAAAGACTATCAATACCAAAGCCACAAATGACACAACTTATCGACAGGCTGGTAAGTCTGGAAATAGTGGAGAGACAGGCGGATGCGACTGACAGGCGGGTAATCAATATCGCGCTTACCAAAAAGGGTAGAAAGATGATAGAGGAACGTGACTGCCTGGTAAAGAGAAGTATTGAAGAGAAGCTGTCCTGCCTTACCGATGAAGAATTGCGGGAGCTGTCGGTTTCGCTGAGAAAACTGAGCGATATCCTCTCTAAATTACAGTAAACGTACGGGAGTTATAGTGGAAGTAACGGAAAGAGCTTTGTTTCAGAGTTCTCTGCCGAGGCGGCAGGTGGTTATCGCCATGGCGGGCACGCTGCTGTCGATGTTTCTCGGCTCAATGTTCATGACGATTACGGCGACAGCCATGCCCAGAATCGTAACCGACCTGGGAGGGTTCAGTCAGTACACCTGGGTGTTTACATCGTACATCGTTGCCGAGACGATAGCGATACCGCTGACCGGCAAGCTTTCTGACATGTACGGGAGGAAGTGGTTCTTCGTTGTCGGTATGTCAATATTCATCCTGGGTTCTTTTCTCTGCGGCATGAGCCAGACAATGGCACAGCTTATAATCTTCCGGGCATTTCAGGGGATTGGCTTTGGAGTCATAGCAGCCCTTGGCTTTATCGTTATTGCCGACATTTTCCCGCCGGAGGAGCGCGGCAAATATGGCGGGTTGATGGCCGGCGTATTTGGCATATCAACAATCATCGGGCCGACTTTAGGGGGGTATTTAACTGACGCCCTCTCCTGGCGGTGGTGCTTTTTCGCACCCATTCCCATCGGAGTGATTATTATTCTCCTCTTTATATTCTATTTTCCACAGTATCGGCCCAGTCAGGCAAAACGCAGGGTTGATTACATTGGTGCTGTGACCATGATACTTTTCATAACACCCTTGATACTGGCTTTGACCTGGGCTGGTGTTAATTACGCCTGGTCTTCGCCGACAATTCTCGGTATGTTCGTTTTCTCGGCGGCTATGTTTGTGCTCTTTATTGTAATCGAGAGGCGTGTTGAGGAACCTATCATACCCCTGCAACTCTTCAAGAACCGGGTTGTAGTCGTATCGTCAATAGTCGGCTTCTTTATGGGTGCTTCCTTTTTCCCTGCGGTAACCTTTGTGCCTCTCTATTTTCAGGGGGTGCTGGGGGCTTCGGCTACTGAGAGTGGCGGTTTTCTGACGCCGATGATGCTGAGTGCTGCCATCGGCAGTTTCATTTCGGGACAGCTCCTCTCCCGCGCCGGGGGGCATTACCGCATGCACGGCACCGTTGGTTTTATACTTACAGCCGTGGGGTTTTTCCTGCTTTCCAGGATGACGGCCGAAACCAGCTCTGCAACCGCCGTAATGAACATAATCTTCATAGGATTTGGAACCGGCCTTATTATGCCTGTTCACACCATCGCCGTTCAGAATACGGTTCCCTATTCGATTATGGGCGCGGCTACCTCTCTGATAACCCTGCTCCGGCCACTCGGCGGTGTTTTCGGGCTGGCTATCGTTGGTTCGGTGTTAAACAACCGTTTCGCCTCCGAGTTTATGAGTAATCTTTCATCCGGAGTAAAAGCGGTTGTCTCACCGGAAAGGTTAGCGGCAATAGTGGACAATCCCCAGGCCCTGGTTGATCCAGAAGCACGGGTACAGCTGCAAAACCTGTTTGAAGGTCTGGGCGCTCGGGGTGCGGGACTTTTTGAGCAGGTGATGTCAACACTGCAAAATGCCCTGAATTCTGCCCTGGTGCAGGTTTTCGCCGTCTTCCTTATTGTGGCTATTATGGCCATAATAGCCAATTTTTTCCTGAAGGGAATCCCCCCTCACAGGCGTAAAGAGGATGCACCGGTGGTTGAGTCTGAAGATTAGCTGGAAATAGTGTATACGCTTGGGCACGGATACTATTGAGCTAACTTTATCCCCGGTTTCTGTATGGCGATATGTGAAAATGAAGAGTCCCAGGTAGCGCCGTGCCAATGAACCTCATCCGCCGGTATAAAGACGACTGTGCCCGGTGTTACGACCTGCTCTTTCTCCCGCGTCGCCACGATACCTTTTCCCCCGGTGACATAGAGGATTTGTTCGAAAGTATGGGTGTGGAAGTTAAGTCGGGCCCCCGGACCGAAGGTGACCAGCAGGACGCCAGGTCCTCCCGTTGTTTCGGCATCAATTAATGACTTCCTGTAGACCGGCCCCTCAGCGACGATTTCATCTCTGGTTTCGACGGCTTCTATGTTATCGCTATTGACAACTATCATTTTGCCTCCTAAAATTTTTCGACAAGTCTATTTTTCTATTCAGGCGAACGTACTTTTACGCCGGCGGTATTTTCCAGGGGTAAAATTACGGCATCAACCCCTTTATCCGCAAAGCCTGCCGCCATGGTATCATGGAGGTCCTGCTGTACAACGGTCGCTACAGGAAGCGGCACACCATATTCCCGGCCCAAGGCGAGCGCCAGGCCGATATCTTTGTAAGCGAGACTGACCTTGAATCCCGGTTCAAAATTGTCCTTAAAAACAGTATTAGCATATTGTTGTAAACTCCAGTTATTTCCGGTGCTGACTTTAATTATTTCCCGTAGCACTACCGGATTGATACCGGCTTTAGCACCAAGTACAAAGCCTTCGGCGCATATCGAGTTGCAGGCCAGAGCAATCATATTATTAACGAGTTTGGCAATGTTCCCACAGCCAACATCACCTACCGGGAATATTTTCCGCCCCATGGTTTCCAGGACCTTTTTTACCCTTTCCAGAGCGGCTGAATCACCCCCGACCATAATTGCCAGAGTGCCCATTTCCGCACCTCCAGTCCCGCCACTTACCGGTGCGTCCAATACGGCCACTCCCATTGTCTTAGCGTCTTCCGCTATTCGCCGTATGGTGGAAGGAGAGTTGGTGCTCATGTCTATATAAATATCCCCGTCTTTCCATCCTGACCTGAGACCATTTGTTCCGTAAACCACCTGTTCTACATCCTGTGGAGCAGGCAGGGAGGATATAACTACCCGGCATGACCTGGCTACATCCTCAGGTGTATTGCCCCATTTAGCTCCTTTTTCCAGTAGATGAGTTGCTGCTTCTTTATGCAAATCGTGGACGGTAAGACTGTATCCAGCTTCCAATATTCGATTGGACATGTGTTTTCCCATCTGGCCAATACCGATAAAACCTATCTCCATGGCTACCTCCAATATTAAAATTGTGTTAAAACGACTCAGGGGTGCTGCGGGTAATACCATACTGAATAATCAGCTACAACACCCCCAATATATCATAAGGCCAGGCCGCGATGCTTCCATCCATGACCGTGACATTTTTGAAACCGGCGCCATCAAGTATCCGCTGCGCCAGATAGGCGCGTACGCCTGTCCGGCATATAATAACTATCTCTTCATCCCTGGGGAGCTCGCCGAGCCTTTTCCGCAGCTCGGGTAAGGGGAGCAGCCTGGACTGTTCGGCTTCAATACGGTTTTCGTTCCATTCCTGCGGCGAGCGTACATCCAGCAGGATGAAACGGTCGCCTTTTTCAAGCTTATTCTTGACTTCCAGCGGGGTTATTGTTCTGGCATATCCCGATAGCTTATTGCGGATGACGTTAGCGGCGTTGTGCAGGGGGTCCATGGCGCTGTTGTACGGGGGTGCGTAGGCTAGGTCCAGATTGGCCAGGTCGTCCACAGTGGCGCCGAGCGTTATGGCGGCAGCCAGCACGTCAATTCGCTTCGCGGTGTCACCCGGTCCTGCCATCTGCCCGCCGAGCAGTTTGCCCGTAGCTTTTTCGGCAATCAGCTTGACTAAGAACTCACGGTTCCCCGGGTAGTAAGTTGCATGTTCATTACTCGGGACGAGAGATATTACCGTATCGCAGCCTGCTTCTTGTGCCTGCGACTCGTTAAGTCCGACCCGCCCCACGTTGTAGTCAAAGACCTTGACGATAGCCGTACCCAGGACACCGGGGAAGGTCTCCCGTCCGCCGGTTACATTAGTTCCAATTATTCTGCCATGCTTGTTGGCGGTAGAGCCCATGGGGGCCAGGATTGCCTGCCGGGTAATGAGGTTAACGTTCTCCACACAGTCGCCGCCGGCATAGATATCCGGGTCGCTTGTCTGAAGGTTCTGGTTGACGGAGATGCCTCCCGTAGAGCCGATGGTAAGTCCGGCGTCACGGGCCAGGCTCACGTCCGGCCTGACGCCAAGGGACAGCAGTACCAGTCCGGTTTCAATCTCGGTGTTACCGGTGATAACCTGGCGCACACGTCCTTTCCCGTCACCCCGGAACCCGGTGACACGCTGCCCGAACAGGAGCTTTACGCCTTTATCACGCAGGTGTTTTTCAACATGAGCCGCAACATCAAAATCGAGCAGGGTCGGCAGGACCCAGTCCAGAGCTTCGAGCACAGTGACCTTCAGCCCGTGAGTGACGAATGCCTCGGCCATTTCCAGTCCGATGAGGCCGGCACCTACGATGGTTATCTCTCTGGTTTCGAGGTTCGGGATAAAGCTTCGGATGTCATTGGCGTCTTTAATACCGGTCAGCGTGAAGATGCCTTCAAGGTCGGCTCCCTCCATATCCGGTATGGCCGGTGTACTTCCCGTGGCCAGTACCAGCTTGTCGTATTCGATAGTCGAAGGCCGGTCCGTTTCCAGGTCGAGGACGGTGACGGTGTGAGCCTTCCGGTCGATGCTTAAGGCACGGGTGCGTATAAGCACTTCCATGTCCATGACAATCTCGAAATAATCGGGCCGGCGGGCTACCATATGGTCCTCATTTTCAATGACTCCGGAGACATAATAGGGCAGGCCGCATGTTGCCGTGGATAAATCCTCTCCCTGTTCCACGATGGTTATTTTCGCGGCAGGGTCGCATCTCCTGGCTCTGGCGGCGGCCTTGGGGCCGCAGGCTGTACCACCGATAATTACTATATTATTCTGCCTGACCATATTAATACCTCCGAATCTGCACAGATATTATAACGTCTGCGCCCGCATTGGCACAACGCGGCAGGCTACTCCCCCTTGGGGTGATGGGGGAAACGAGCGGGATAAGACTCTGATGATATTGGGCAGTGGGTGGGAATAGATAACAAAAAGGGGTGAGGGGAGTGGGGGGCAATATCACGGCAACGTGAAAAACTCGTGATTAAGTCATCCTGGCCGTACTTATCTGGAGAGCGGTATATCCCCCAGGTTTACGTCTTTTTCCGTGCTGATGTTGTCAAAAGACCTGGAGGCGAAGCCTTTGGCCTCTATCTTGAGAGAATAGGTGCCTTCTTCCAGCCCTTCGAACCAGAAGTCGCCGAAGCCATCCGTGGTTGCCGTCAGCTTCCTGCCGTTGCGGCTGAGGGTACAGGTGGCACCGATGACGACCTCTTTTTCAATCGGGTCATATACCGTGCCGGCGATGAACTTCCTGGGAATATTAAGGTAGTAAACCCTCGGTTTGGCGCCAAGCTCGGGCTTGAGCACCTCGGCTCTGGCAATCAGGTCTTTAAGCTCGGACTCTTCGCCGAACTTGATGGCTTCCGTGGGGCAGGCATCGGCGCATCTGGGTATCGTCCACTCGCCGCTGTCGAGCAGGTGGGCACAGCCGGTGCACTTCTGGGCTATGTTGAGGCCTTCGTTGAAGTAGATGGTGCCGTACGGGCAGGAGTCGACACAGGCCTGACAGCCGGTGCATTTCTCGGGGTCAATGATGACCAGCCCGTCATCTCTCTTGTAGATGACGCCTTCGATGGGGCAGGCCGGTATACACGGCGCCTCGTCACAGTGCAGGCACAGTACCGGAACATAGTGCATTTTTACCTTGGGGACCGTGCCTCTGATGTACTCGCTCAGCTTTAGCCAGAACTGTCCGGTGTCCGGCTGGGGTTTGGCGTAGGGTGTCCAGTCGTTGCCGACATGCTCATCCTTACAGGCAATCTGGCAGCTGTAGCACCCATTGCATATTCCAACGTCTATTACAAAAGCCTTCATTTATTCCATACCTCCTTCAATCCAGGCATTGAAGCGCAGTCCGGCAGCCGGGTCATATTCTCTTTCAAAGGCCTCGGGGTAGTCCCTCCTCCACGCATCCATCTCCTTCCCGCTGAGCTTCTGCACATCGACCAGATAGCCGCTGGTAGCCTCGCCAACAGCGTTCCTGGAGGATGTGCCAAGGGGTGCGATGGTGTTAATGGCGCCGCCGCGGTCAACCTTGCCCGGAATTATAGGGTCGAACCGGGCCCCATGGTCTACGTAGGCGACATCGGGCATTACCCTTTCCCAGGCGATAGCTCCGCAGAGGACAATACCTCTCTCATTAAATACTTTTACAATATCGCCGGTCCTGATACCTCGCTTTTCCGCATCCTGCGGGTTAATCCAGACGGGCTCGTATTTATAGCCGTCCATCCCGGTCACCTTGCAGGTTGGAGCTTCTCTGGTCCAGGAAATGTCGTCGGCCTGGGCATGCACCCGCCACCGTCCGTGGTTGGACATGAGGAGCAACGGGAACATAGCGGCCCTTTCGCTGGATATCCTCTCATCATGAGTCGCGCTCTTTTCAATCCACTTCGGAATGGGCGGTCTTTCCTTATCATCGGGGAAGTGCTCGGCTAATCTGGCCGAGTAGAACTCCAGCTTGCCTGTCGGTGTGGGCAGGGGGTTATTCTCAGGGTCATCATAGAACTTCCTGAAGCCGGGGGAGTCCTGCTCCCAGTCCTTGGCCGTGGGGAAGACGAAGTACTTTTTTTCTTTGAAGTCCTCCCACTTGATGAGGTGTTCAATTTCCATGTCATCGAAGACCTGCTTCTCCAGGTCCTGGGTGTTTTTCTTCTCGGTAAACTGGTCTTCGTAACCGAGTTTCCTGGCCACTTCACAGACTACCTCAAAATCGCTCTTGGATTCGCCGACGGGGTCAACGGCCTGCTCCTGGATAGCTATGCTGTGGAAATTGACGCCCTGCCTGACGTTGGTAACGATATCCTCTACTTCCAGCGTGGTGTTGGAGGGCAGGATAATATCAGCAATGAGGCAATCGTTCTCAAGCCAGGGGTGCTGGGCGACAACACATTCTATCTTGGGGTGGCGGAAGGCATCTACGGTAAAGTTGCCGTGGTTCCAGCAGGTAAGCCGGCAGGGGGTATCGGTCCATATCATGTGTATTTCGTAGCCGCCCTCTTCCAGGGGATAGGTGTATTTGATAAACTGGTCTTCAGTCGGCGTCTCGATGGCGCCGCTGCCCATAAAGGTTAGCGGCGGCTCGAAAATAGCCTGCTGAAAAAGGGTCTTGGGGATGAGCTGCTTACCCCAGGCCCTGATAGTCGTTGCGACCGGCTTGGTCAGGCGCTCACTGAGCTCGGGGTTGAAGAACCGGGTACTCCTGAGGCCTTCGGCCCTGGGCATCCCGGTATAGGTTATCTGGCTCTGGTGAACTCCAGGCCCGCCAAGTCCCTGCATGCCCAGCAGGATACACTCCAGTCTGCCGGGTTCATGCGAGAAGGGGCCCCGGACAAAGGAGCCGCCGAAGTAGTGGGCGATTGATGTAATCTTTTTGGCGAACTCCCTGGCCAGCGCCTTGATTGTCCATTCCGGTACGCCGCATTTCCTGGAAGCCCACTCGGGTGTCTTGGGTATGCCGTCTTCCTTGCCCAGAACGTAGTCCTCGACCTTATCCATGCCCACCGCGTGGGTCATAACGTATTCCTTGTCGTAGGTGCCTTCGGTAACCCACATATAAATTATGGCCAGCTGCAGCGCGGCATCGGTGTTGGGCAGCACCGGTATCCATTTGTCAGCGTGGACGGCGGCACCGTAATTAAGGTCGGGGCAGATATATACCTGCTTGATGCCGACTTCCGTCCAGAAGTAGCATAAACGGGTGGCACACTGTCCGGTAAATCCCCAAGGGGTTGTTTCCGGGTCGCCGCCCCAGAACAGGACCATATCGCAGTGCTCGGTCATGTCCTTGACGATATTATCGGCGGGATTGTACATACCCTGGATGCCCTGGCCCCATACATGTTTGGAGCCCCAGTACCAGCCTTCCCAGCTATCGGGATTACGAACCTGCTGGGTAAAACCCCCCATCATCTCGAAGAGCCTTCCTGAATGGCCGTGGGGGGTATTGATGGTCTTGCACTCGCCGTGTCCGTCTCCCTGCACCAGTATGGCCAGGGGTCCGTATTCTTTGTGCACCCTCTTTACCTCGCCGGCTAATATGTCGGAGGCCTCTTCCCAGGAGATTCTCCTGTACTTGCTCTTACCCCGGTTCTGCGGGTTTCTCTCCCCGCTGGGGTCCCAATCGACTCTCTGGAGGGGATACTTAATCCGGTTGGGGGAAAAGGTCCTTTTCTTGTAAGCAAGCGAGAACGGCGAGGGCAGCGATTTGAAAAGCGGTTTATAGTCCTTGCCGTTCCTTGAAATCTTCCAGGGATTGAAATCTTTCCGGTCGTATTTCCAATCGTAATGGAACGGTCTTATCCTGACGACTTTACCATCCTTAACATCAACGGCGCATTCGCCGCCGCCGCCGAGCAGGCCGCCGAGGGCTAAGGCTTTTATTACCGTTTTATCCGGCTTCACATCGACTGTTTTGCCTTTTCCGTCTGACATTTCAATCGCTCTCCTTCCAGGAATCTGTGTGTGACTGAGCTTCACCGTTGTTGTCTATTGCGTATTTTAAAGAAGCGGTAAGCCGGTTAAAGTAGCTGGGAATTACATCAAAACGTCGTGACATTATGCAATACCTTAAAAATTTACAATAGTGCGCTTCTCCTTGTCAAGTCAGAGCGGCCTTACGGGCTCACGTAAGATTTACCCAATTATAATCGCCGTGTCAGCGCAATTAAATCTATAAATAAAGAAGATAGAGCCGCTACGGCTCTCTTCTTGTGATGTTATTGAGAATATTTAGAGCTAAATTGTGATGCCATATTGATTTGGTCTTCTTAAACTTAGGCAGACATGAGAAGCGGGCCGAAAATAATTAGAAGGCTGACCAATTTATTCGTCTTTCCTGAAAAAGGAAGCCCTCTGCAGAGTATCAAATACCCTATGGTGAAGTCTGAATATGACAGGGTATGGCGAAAATACTGCGGATTCCTCGACCTCACCCTACAACAATTCATGTCAATTCAAGAGTCTCTCTTACTTCAGCAGCTTGAGAAGGTTGCTCGCTGCCCTCTGGGGCGAAGGTTAATGGGTAATAAAACTCCCATGAGTGTTGAGGAGTATCGCAACCTGGTGCCTTTGACCACTTACGAAGACTATTTCCCGGAACTGGAGCCTGGTAACGAGCAGGCGTTACCCGAGGAACCCCATGTCTGGGCCAGCACGTCGGGGGCCGCGGGCGGCTGCCGACGGGTCCCTTACACGCTTGAAGCGTATAACCGGGCGCTTGACAACCTGATGTCGGCATTCATTCTTGCCTGCTCCAAACAGAGAGGACAGAGTTCGCTCATGGAAGGAGACAGGGTCTTATACAACGTAGCTCCCGCCCCGTATCTCTCGGGCGTACTGGCTTCCGGGGCAAGCCGGACGTTTAATCTCCGACCGGTAATGCCGCTGGATATGCATGACGGTATGGATTTCAAGGAGAAGATAACCAGAGGCTTCGAGATGTCCTTGAGGACCGGTGTGGACATACTGGTGGCCATGACCAGCGTGCTGGTAAAGACGGGAAATGAGTTTAACCAGATGTCCGGGAGTAGGAAAGGCAGGATGTCCAAACATCTTATGCATCCCGGCGAGCTTTTCCGACTTTTACGGGCGTACCTGCGGAGCAAGTTAGAGAACAGGGGCATATTGCCCAAGGACCTGTGGCCGGTGAAAGCTATTATCGGGTGGGGGATCGATACCAGCATTTATAGAGACCTGGTATATAAATACTGGGGTGCCTACCCGTATGAGTTCCATGCCTGTACGGAGGGGGGTATCATCGCCGTCCAGAGCTGGAGTCGGCGCGGTATGACATTCATCCCCTACTCCAACTTTTTTGAGTTTATCCCCGAAGCCGAGTGGCTGAAAAGCAGGGAAGACGTTTTTTATGAGCCTGATACCGTCCTTCTCCCGGAGGTCAGGGCCGGTGAGCGGTATGAACTGGTCATTACCAATTTTCATGGAATGCCTTTCATCCGATACCGGCTGGGACACCTCATCCGTATCGTGGCGCTGGAAGACGAAGAAGCCCGGGTCTACCTGCCGCAAATGGTCTTTGAGACCAGAGCCGATGACCTGATTGACATTGCCGGTTTCACCAGGATAAGCGAGAAAACTGTTACGCAGGCAATTGCCAACACCGGGGTTGATTATGAAGACTGGTCAATCCGCAAGGAAATCAGGCAGGGCAAGCCGACGCTCCACCTTTATATTGAGCTCGGTAATGGTTGCCAGCCGGCAGACCTGGCCTCAGTTCTTCACAGCGAGTTGATGAAAACAGACCCGGGTTATCACGACCTGGCGTTCATGATGGAGATAGAGCCACTTGAGGTGACGGTGCTCCGCAACGGGACCTTCAGGGATTACTACCGGGAAAGGCAGGAAAACGGCTCGGAACTGGCGCAGAGAAGACCGCCAAGAATGAACGCTTCAGAGGCCGTTATCGAGGAACTCCTTAGTCTGGGAGGCAGGCAACCAGTAATCGTTGCCTAGTGCTGCCATGTTTTGCCGTGACATAAATCTGGTTTGGGGAGCTTAATTTGAGTGCTTATTTAATTATACCCCTGATTGAAGTGGTATTTTGCCTCGCATTGCTGATAGTCCTGATGGTAAGCGGGAAGCGTCACATTGCCAGAAGGCCTTTCTCGCTGTTCCTTGTCTTCATGAGTCTATGGGGCTTCTTTATATTTATGATGCGCGCCAGTTCCGATATGTCGGTCGCATTAATCTGGGAAAAATTCGTCTTCTGGTCGATACTGAGCGCTTCCCTGTTCTTTTACCGGTTCACCGTTGCTCTGACCGGTGCCAGGCCGAAGAAAAAGGTCCTGTATCCGCTTTATATTGCGTATTTTACTCTTCTGGGCCTGATTCCTACGGGGCTTGTGGTCAACGGCATGCAGATGATGTGGTATGGGAAAGCCCCCGTTATCGGGCCTCTTTTCTTCCTTTACGTTCTGGGCGTCTATATACCCATAGTGCTCAGCCTGAGGATGCTGATAAGGCAGTGGCGGAAATCCCGAATTATTGATGAAAGAGTCCGTGCCCAGTATATCATTGTCGGCATTGCGGCCATGCTCATCGGCGGCACCACAGACTACCTGCCGTCTCTGGGCATAAGCATGTATCCACTGGGCATTATCGGCAATATCTTATTCTGTGTGGCCGCCACCGTGGCTATGCTGCGATACAATCTCCTGGAAATGAAAGTAGTGCTCCGAAAAGGGATGACCTATTCGCTGACGAGCCTGCTGATTTTCGGCATATTTGGCAGCCTCATTTTTCTGCTGAGTCAGCTTTTCCATGATTTAATGAGTCCCGTCTCTTTAACGATAACCATTGTGGCCGTCTTTATTGCCGCTTCGCTCTTCCAACCAGTCCTGTCAAGGCTGCAGCATACGGTGGACAGGTGGTTTTTCCGAGAAAGGTATGACCACATACAGACTCTGAGGCGATTTAATCAGGAAACGAGGGGTGACCTGAACCTGGAGCAACTGTCTTCATCGCTGGTTACGGCGGTGGGCAACGGCATGCAGAGCCAGGGTGTCTATCTTCTAGTACCGTCGCCGGCAACCGGCAACTACGCGACTCACGCATACTGCGGACAGAAGAGCAAGGGGCGACTGCATTTTTCCGCAAATAGTCCGCTGGTAGCTACCATGAAACAGCAAGATAACGTTATTGACCACAATGATGTTGATATTATTCCGTCGTTAATCAGTCTGACGGTCAATGACCGGCAAGCCCTGGAAAGGAATAACATAGAGCTTTTAGTGCCGCTAAAGAACGACGGGCACCTGGTTGGTATGCTGCTCCTTGGCAATAAGGTTTCACATGAACCCTACTCGAATGAAGAGAGGCGGCTGTTGCAGGTGGTTTCCGATGACGTCGCGGTTAACATTCAGAACGCCAATCTTTATGAGGGCATGAAGCGAAAGCACAGTGAACTACAGAAAGCTATGGACGGAGTTATCCGTGCCGTGTCACTGGTAGTTGAAACCAGGGACCCTTACACCGCCGGTCATCAGCGGCGGGTAGCGGAACTGGCGCGGGCTATTGCCAAGGAGATGGGCCTTTCCAAGTGGCAAATAATGGGGATTCATATGGCCGGACTTCTCCACGATGTTGGCAAGGTAGGGGTGCCGGCCGAGATTCTCAGTAAGCCCGGTAAAATAAACCTTTATGAATTCAGTATAATCAAGAACCACTGCCAGGTTGGCTGTGAAATCCTGCAGTGTATAGATTTCCCCTGGCCAGTTACCAAGACGATTCTACAGCACCATGAAAGGTTGGACGGGTCTGGCTATCCTGAGGGTCTATCTGGAGAAGACATCGTCCTCGAAGCCAGGATTCTGGGCGTGGCTGATGTCGTTGAAGCCATGTCATCTCACCGACCCTACCGGCCGGCTCTCGGTCTGGGAAGCGCCCTGCGGGAGATATCACAGGCAAGCGGTGTCCTCTATGATTCCGAAGTGGTGGATGCCTGTTTGCGGCTCTTGAAGAAGAATGAGCCCGAGTTTGAACGGTTAATGGCGGCGGCCGCCGCTAATAACGACCACGTACTGGAAGCCGTGACGGGGTAAGGCAGAAGAAAATAAACGGCTCTAATACGGACAGAGCCGATAACATAGATAAACTGTAGCCGAAAGGAGGATAGTAAAAGATGAAAAAGAGAACACTTTTTATCAGCCTGTTGCTGGTCTTGATTCTGACGGTGCTGACACCGGCCACAGCCGTGGCGGTGAAGCCGCAGCCGTTTTATGCTGCCGGTACGATTGTTGACATTGAAGATACCGTGATTGACGACAATGTCTTTGAGGCAGGTGATAGCGGACGCTGGAGAGTGGTTGACCGCGAGATAGCAGGAGTATTGTCGGGAGATGTCAATGGTGAATTTATTCTGACATACAAGGCTAATATCGAGTCCGCGATGACCCAGGCCGGCAATCTGCACGGTAATCTGGTGGTGGAGGGGTATAACTTCAAGGCAAACGGTAGAATACAGCCACTGGAGTTTGTACCGGTACAGTTGTTTAACGGAGTTTATTACCTGCCGAAGCTGACTATCAGCGGTCACTGGAGCATGAAAGGTGCGGGCCAAAACGGCGAATTTAGTGGCTGGGTTATTTTCATACCTGATGCAGCCGGCCATGTTGATACCATTGTAGCCAGCTCCTTTGTCATGGAGGGTGAATGGAAGACAGATGGTGACTTTATGTCTCCTGACTGAGGGTAGTGCCAGCTAGAAAGCCGTGAAGTAAATGACGGTTCCAGCCGATGATGTTATTGCCAGTTGCTTCGCTTTCGGCAGTCAGGTGGATACCTCAGGGGCAACGGGTAATAGCAATGTAGAGCCGGGCTGGCGGCGCAGGTAAGACCTCGTGTAGGCAGCCGGGAAGGAGTAAATCACCTGCACCTTGCGGTGCTCCCGGCAGAAGAGAAATATGCCGACAACCTGCGGCTTGGTCCCGAAAGGACCGATTACCATGTTAAACGAATCCTTAGTCTCTTCATGAATAGCCTCCAGCACCGTCTTGGCGGAATAGGGGTTATCGGCCATCACGTCTCTGACTTCCACCGAAGGCAGTGAGAGCAGTTCGGCATTGTTTTTTTGAGCGTATTTCAGGTAATCGGGATTCCCGCGGCGCGGGGGGTTGGTTATGATGGCGATTGTCCTGGCAGGATTATAATGCTTCCATACTGCCAGGGCTCGCTCCGGCTCAAATCCAAGGAAGAGGACAAGGGCTGTTTCCTTATCCATCGAGGGACTGCCGAAGAAATTGGGTATGGTGGTAATCTGCTCAATACCGCGGGTCAGTTTGGTGGGCAGATATCTCTGGGTGGTATGAAGCAGACGGGGAATACTCAGACCCTTAGCTGTTACCAGATAGTGTAGGAGCTCCAGCAGGTATATTTTGGTGAAGCCGCTGATATCGATGGTGATGAAAGGTCCTCCACTGGTATTCAGTTTGCACTGTCTCAGGATATCCTCCATCTGGTTGATGCCTTCCAGGGGATTGCCTCTCTGGCAGGAAATCACGAATATACCTTCGGTGGCCTTTTTTCTCAGCTCGGTCTGTAATCGGAACATATTATGGTCAACCTGTTTTTGATAGAGCGGTTCCTCAACGACGAAGATGACGGCAAACTTGGTCAGGAAGTCGGTGCCCATCGTGGCGGTACTGGAAAGGCACCTTTCTTCAAAACTGGCACAGCAGATAAAAAAGTCATCAGGACCCTGCTCGTTCAGTCTGGTCAAGGATTTAATCTCCATTGGCTCCGTAACTGCATTCATCGCCGCCTCCCTTGGTATCATCGGTTATGGACGTATGACCTGTCCACTGACACTATAAATAGCCTGGCGACGGTTGTCAATTCTCATCACAAGCCCGCCCGGCGCGGCTACCCTGATGCCCTAACCCTGAATTTGCCGGTATTTCTATTTCCTTAACTATTCTTTAATTATTTTATGGTATAATGAATACAGAGCAGGAATGATTTAGTTTTTGAGGTACAGGATGAAACCTAACTGGAAACGTAATATTTTAATATATATTGTCATCTTGATGGCGGCTATTCTCCTCTTCTCCATTGTTCTGGGGGGAGGCAGTGAGTCTGAAGAGATTCCTCTGAGTCAGGCTATTACCATGTCGCAGAACAAGGAGTTGGCGGAGATTGAAATTGATGAGGGGACGTTGCTCATTACTACGATTGATGGTAGGAAATTAACAACGTTCAAGGAAAGCAACGCCAGCATATATGATATTGAAGGACTCAACCTCGAGGGGATAGTCGTCAATATAAAAGAGTCATCAGGATTTGGTTGGGGCATACTGATTAATTTCCTGCCACTCCTGATTTTTGGAGCTCTGCTGTTCTTCCTTTTCCGTCAGGCGCGTGGGGCTAACAGTCAGGCGATGAGTTTCGGTCGCAGCCGGGCCCGGCTCTTCCCGGCCAACCGGACGACGGTAACCTTTGACGACATAGCCGGAGTCGAGGAAGCCAAACAGGAGATGCGGGAAGTGGTGGAATTCCTCAAGTCGCGGGAGAAGTTCCAGAGTCTGGGAGCGCGTATCCCG
>JAUWYU010000123.1 GCA_030615655.1 Dehalococcoidia bacterium | reverse complement strand
TTCGGTGAGGAAGCAGAACTCAAGGAGTGGATAAAGCAGGCGGAGGTACTGCACCCGGAATACGAAGCCAGGCCCAGGGTATACTACATCGGCCTGCCCGATAAGTATTTCGTGGCCGGGGCGGTGTATGACCCGGAGGAGGACGAATGCCTAGAAGGGGCCACGGTGACGCTGACCGGCGCTGGCGGTAAGAAGTCCACGTTAAAGACAGATAACTTCGGGGACTTCTGGTTTGAGAGGCAGGAGCCGGGGACCTACTCACTGCTGATAGAGAAGAGCGGGTATCTTCCCCGGAAAGTTGAATCAATCGATGCCAGCAAAGACGTCAATGTAGGAGATATACAATTGTACAAGGGATAAACATAAGCTATTTGGATATACGTCTCCTACCCTGCAAGCCGCTGGCTTGGGTCACTGATATCCGCAAAATTGCATGAGAACAAGTGACCAATAACTAATCATTTCTACGTCGAAAAGGTAAACCATTAGGGGTTTAGTAGGTAATGAATGGCACAAAAAGAGAAGCCTGAAGCAACAGAGAAAACTTTCATTAAGAGTACCGACCTATCCTCCGGGAGCAAGCACTCACATCTGGCATTAATCGATGTTAAAGACGGCAAAATAATCAGGACCAGACCATTCCGCTACGATTGGAAGTATAAGCCAGAGGAATTTAATGCCTGGAAGATAGAGGCGCGCGGTAAAACTTTTAATGTACCTATGAAGTCGCTGATAGCTCCATTCGGCCTGGGCTACAAAAAGCGCATTTATTCCCCCAACAGGATTTTGTATCCGTTAAAGAGAGTCGACTGGGACCCTAAAGGAGAAAGAAATCCGCAGAATCGGGGCAAGAGTGGTTACGTCAGAATCTCCTGGGATGAGGCAGCGGAAACAGTAGCCAGCGAGATAAAAAGGATACATAAAGAATACGGGCCGTACGCAATACTCGGCCAGGCAGACGGACATGGAGAGACGAAAGCCGTGCACGCTGCCCATGGATGCGGTTGCCGACTCCTTGAGCTTATGGGAGGGTTTACGTTCCAGGTCAGAAACCCGGATAGCTGGGAGGGGTGGTACTGGGGAGCCAAGCATGTGTGGGGCTGTGAACCCGTAGGTCTGCAATGGCCTTACAATACCAATATTATACCGGACATTGCCAGGCATACCGAACTCTTAGTTTGCATGGGATGTGACCCGGAAACCACACCATGGGGATTCGCGGCAGGACAGATCGCGAGCCAGTGGTTCTACTGGTTCACCGAGCTCGGCATAAAACAGATATACATCTGCCCGGACCTGAACTACGGGGCGGCCGTTCACGCCGATAAATGGATTCCCATACTGCCCAATACGGATGCCGCTTTACACCTCGCCATAGCCTACGTCTGGATTACCACTGGCACCTACGATAAAGACTACGTGGCTACTCACACGCATGGGTTTGACAGGTTCGAAGAATACGTCTTGGGCAAAGAAGACGGGATTCCCAAGACCGCCAAATGGGCGGCAGGGATAACCGGGGTACCCTCGCGGATAATCAAGGCCCTGGCCCGTGAATGGGCATCCAGGACGACATCAACCGCGCATGGTCTCGGAGGTCCCTACATCAGGGGGCCGTACTCACATGAACCAGCCAGGTTGGAGGTACTGCTGCTGGCGATGCAGGGACTCGGCAAACCGGGAGTTCACCAGCACGCTGTCCTGGAAGGAGCATTTTTTTCCTCCGCAGTTCTGAAGCGCCGATGCCTGCCGCACAGACCCTGGGGCATTATCGAACCGAACATATCGGGTGCGATTCGCGGGTATGATAACTTCACGCCTATGCCAAAACAAATTATTCCGAAGTGCCTGGTTCACGAAGCCATTCTAAAAGGACAGTTCACCATATACGGTAGCGGATACCAGATATTGCCGACTGAAGACCAGTTCAAGAAATACGTCTATCCCGTCCCGGGCTGCTCGGAAGTGCACATGATTTGGACCGATTGCCCCTGCCTGACGACGTGCTGGAATGACGGCAACAGCCATGTCAAGGCCTACCGTCACCCGTCGATTGAATTCATGGTAGCCCAGCACCCCTGGCTTGAGAACGATTGTCTTTTTGCCGATATTATCCTGCCATCCAATACCAAATACGAAACGGACGATATAGGGGAAGGCACCACGGGTGACCAATTTGAAAGTATTTTCCTGGAAAATAAATGCATCGAGCCCATAGGGGAGTCCAGGAGCGAGTATGAGATAGTATGCCTGATAGCCGAGAAGCTGGGTATGCTGGAAAAATACACCCAGGGTAAGTCTGTTCCAGAATGGATAAAAAATGGTTTTGACCATTCCGGTGTGCCGGAAGCAGGCCTTTGCACCTGGGAAGAATTTAAAGAGAAGCAGTATTATGTCATCCCGACCGAACCGGACTGGGAGAAATACCCGGCCGGCATGTACGAATTCTACAAAGACCCGGAGAAACATCCCCTGTCGACTCCCACCGGCAAGCTGGAGTTCGAATCCACAGCCCTGAAAAAACACTTCCCCGATGATGAGGAGAGACCGCCGGTCCCCCACTGGATACCATACGGCGAATCTCACCAGGAGAGCCTTCAGCTTCCGAGAGCCAGGAAATATCCCCTGCTCTGCCAGTCCAACCACCCGAGATGGCGGGTGCATGCCAACCTTGATGATGTTACCTGGTTCAAGGAAATCCCAACCTGTAAAGTCAGGGGACCGGACGGATACCTCTATGAGCCCGTATGGCTTAATCCGGCAGACGCTGCTGAGAGGGGAATAGAAAACGGTGACGTGGTCAAGATATTCAATGAGAGGGGCGGTGTCCTCGGTGGAGCCTACATAACGGAGAGAATCATGCCCGGCGTTGCCTACATCGACCACGGCGCCAGGTATGACCCGATTGTCCCCGGTGAGCTTGACAGGGGCGGCGCCATCAATACCATTACACCATATAAATGGTCTTCGAGGAATGCCGCCGGGATGGTGGTCAGCGGATTCCTGGTCGAGGTGGAGCGTGTTAACCTGGACGAATTGAGAAAGCGATACCCCGAGGCATTTAACAGACCCTACGACCTTGCCTCTGGCCTGCGATTTGAAAGAGCAATAGTTGGATAAACTTGAGAGGTAATATCTTTGTCGGAACAGATTCTAACTCAGTGCACCGTGGGTGGCGCTGTCTTTGTTCACGTTAAGGACGGAGTGATAACACGTATCCGCCCCATAGTCTTTGATGAGACGGACCCGCCGACTTGGACAATCGAAGCGAGAGGGAAAAAGTTTTCACCCTTCAGGAAGGTTGCATTGAACCCCTATGTTGTACCCGAAAGAACCAGGATTTATTCCGAGAACAGAATTAAATATCCCTGCAAAAGGGTAGATTTTGACCCGAAGGGCGCGAGAAATCCGGAGAACAGGGGTAAGTCCGGCTACGAGCGGATAAGCTGGGATGAAGCCCTTGATATCGTCACCGGTGAGATGAAAAGGATAAGGGCGACGTACGGCCCTGCCGCCATTACCGGCAGCACCTCGTCCCATCATAACTGGGGACTGTTATTCTATAAAATGGGTCCTTTTGGCAGGTTCTTCCAGCAACTCGGTTTTACATTTCTATTTGATAACTGTGATAGCTGGGAAGGCTGGCTCTGGGGTGCCGTACATGCGTGGGGCTATTACTGGAAACTTGGCGTCAGTGATAACATCGATATGCTCCAGGAAGCTCTAAAAAATACTGAGATGGTAGTCTTCTGGGCTAATGACCCTAATACCAGCGCCGGTAACTACTGCGGCCAGGAATCCGTCATCTGGCGTATGTGGTTAAGAGATTTGGGCATCAAAATGGTGTTCATCGACCCCTGGTGCAACTACACGGCGGCTACCCTCGGTGACAAGTGGATAGCACCCCGCCCCGGCACCGACGCCGCCATGGCAGAGGCCATTGCTTATGTGTGGATAAAAGAAGGAACTTACGATAAATGGTTTATAGAAAATCGCACCATAGGCTTTGATGAGTTTAAAAAACAAGTCCTGGGAGAGAAAGACGGGACCCCCCGGACGCCGGGATGGGCGGCGGAAATAACAGGTGTCCCCGCGCGTGATATTACGGCGCTTGCCAGGGAATGGGCATCCAGACCCACCATGCTGGGTTGTGGTGCCATGTACGGCGTCGGCGGAGCGTGCCGGCAGGCCTATGCCACCGAATGGACCAGGCTTATGGTGTTTCTAATTGCCATGCAGGGGCTGGGTAAGCCCGGAGTGAACGTATGGGGCGGTGCCAGTATGGGTCCACCAATTGATTACTCGTTCCAGTTCCCGGGATACTCATCCGCAGGGTGGGATACATTTGGACTGGTAGCTGAGAAGCCGGCTGTCAACAGGGTCACCCAGCGAAATTACCGCTTGCTTCTTCCGGAGTCCATCATGAATCCGCCGGTTAGCTGGATAGGCGAGGGCTTCTGTGGCGAGTCGATTGAGCAGCAGTTAATACCATATACCTGTCCTGAGCCAGGCCCGGACGGTTCTGATATTAAGATGTTCTACCGTCACGGTGGCTCTTATATCTCTACTATGACGGACACAAACAGGTATATACGGATGTACCAGAGCCCTAATCTTGAGTTCGCGGTCAATCAGGACTGCTGGTGGCAGAGCGAAACGCCCTTCGCCGACGTTATTTTGCCGGCATGCACGAATTTTGAGCGCAGCGATATATCCGAGTGGGCCGCTCCCGGCGGTTATGGCACAAGCAGTGTTGGACAGAACCATCGAATCATCGTCTACCAGAAAAAATGTATTGAGCCATTATGGGAATCCAGGTCGGATTATGATATATATACTGACCTCGCGGAAAGGCTGGGCTTTAAGGAAGAGTACACTGAAGGCAACTCGGAGGAAGACTGGATTAAGAAAATATTCAATATCTCTTCCATGCCGAAATACATGAAGTACGAGGATTTCAAGAAGAAAGGATACTACGTCGTTCCGCCCCCCGGGGAGGACTACCAGCCCACCGTTTCAAATCGCTGGTACTACGAAGGACGCCCCTGCGATATACCTGACCCGACGAATCCCAGGTTCGGGGAAAAAGGGCTGGGTACCTACAGCGGCAAGATAGAATTCGTCTCACAGAGCTTGCTGCAGCATTTCCCCGATGACGAAGAAAG
>JAUWYU010000147.1 GCA_030615655.1 Dehalococcoidia bacterium | reverse complement strand
TTCGCTGAAAGTTGCGTCAAGCGTGAGTTGCCAGACGATTTCACCTTCGGCGGTAACCTCGATTATCCTTTTTGTTCCGGTAATCAAGGTATTACCATTGGGCAGCCGGTTAGCGTCTCTGACAGGAAAGGACTCTGGTTCAAACCCTGCGAATTGCCAGACAATCTCGCCCGTCCTCGGGTCAATTTCGACGGCTCGAACACATGGAGCTCCATATCGGGCACCTGCCGCAACACATGTGGCAAGTAAATTGCCATTAGGGAGAATTGCCGGATCATGCACACTACCTAAAATCCCTTCTCCAATAGTCCTGATAACCGAGCCCTGAGGATCAACTTCGACCACAAAGCTGAAATTCCTTAGGCTGATAAATGTGTTGCCGTTGGGCAGTCTGGTGACGGAATTGGTATGAGTCCAGCCCTGAAAACTAATGTCTATATAAGGCGCTTCGGTAAAGTGGTCTCTGGCGTACCATCTCCAGACAATCTCTCCCTCGGGATTCACCTCCGTCACCTGGGCATCACTCTTCTGGTCATCAGCACCAAATACAAAAATGGTGTTACCATTGGGCAGGCGGTCGGCATCGTGGGATATTTTCGTAGTCAGGTATGACCAGACGATATTGCCGTTACGGTCAATCTCATACACACCATTTCCAGGTAATACTAGCAATATGTTATTGTTCGACAGCAATTCCACATCAAATCCAGGATTGTTATATTGACTTAAATTCTGCGGAATAACGTATTCCCAGACGATTTCTCCCAGCATATTCACTTCTATTATTCTGGGCCTTCCACGATTATGGTTGTCTGGCAGTAGCGTAGTACCCGCCCAGGCCTTATCAGGCTTATAAACATCTACGGATATATCAGGGTCTACAGTTCCTCTTGGCATTGCTGTAGGTGTGGTGCTGGCGCTGGTTACCATTGTATTCTCGTTACCGCTTTCGTCTTCCGCAGTTACCGCAAAGTAGTATATAGTTCCGTCTTCAAGCCCCAGCACCTGATAGGTACTGGCCGCAATGCCTCTTACTTGGTGAACAGGGGTCATGCCGTCAGTATCTACTATTTCTGTCTGGCTCGTATATATGTTGTAGTGGGCAAAGTCTTTAGCGGTGCTCTTGTCCCACCACAGGTTCACTCTGCCATCATAAGCATCATTTACAACCAGGCCGGTGATTGTCGATGGCGGAGTTATATCGGGTGGGGGTTTGGAGTCTGACGTTTCTTGAGGTAGTAGCTCTGGTTCAGGCTCAGGAGTTGTCGCTGGTGTTTCCTGTTCTGAAACGGTTGGCTCTGTCGCTGGCTCAGTCGTAGGAGTTGTCGCTGCTGTTTCCTGCGGTGTAGTGGCTTGCGGTGTAGTAGGCTCCGCCGGAGCTCCGCAGCCTCCGAAGACGAGCGAGATTGCTACAAGTAAAGTCATGAAAATAAGCAGTGTTTTTCGCATTATTCTACCCCCCTTGTTTTTCACTCCCACTCTATCGTTGAGGGAGGCTTGGAGGTTATATCGTAGACCACCCGGTTAACTTCCGGTACCACGTTGACGATGCGGTTGGAAATCCGTGCCAGCAGGTCGTAGGGCAGGCGTGCCCAGTCGGCCGTCATCACGTCATCGCTGGTCACGGCGCGTATAGCTATCAGGTAGCTGTAGGTCCGGTAATCTCCCATGACGCCTACGGACTTGACATCGGTAATAACGCAAAAGCTCTGCCACAGCTGGCGATAATACTTCGCCTTCTTAATCTCATTCATTAAAATGAAGTCGGCGCCGCGCAGTATTTCCAGCTTCTCCTTGGTTACTTCACCTACACACCGGATAGCCAGGCCGGGCCCGGGGAAGGGTTGTCGCCAGACTATCTCCTCCGGCAGGCCCAGCTCCGCTCCCACCTGGCGCACTTCATCTTTAAAGAGATAGCGCAGGGGCTCAAGCAGGTTGAGGGTCATCTTCGCCGGCAGACCGCCGACATTGTGATGCGATTTTATCTTGGCTGAAGCTGTGCTTATTGAAGAAACACTTTCAATAACGTCCGGGTAAAGCGTCCCCTGTGCCAGGAAGTTGACCTTACCTATTTTACTGGCTTCCTCTTCGAATACCCTGATGAATTCCTCGCCGATAATCTTACGTTTCTGCTCGGGGTCTATTACCCCCTTCAGACGGTCGAGGAACCTGTCGGTGGCGTCGACATAGATAATATTCATGCCCAGATTGGTCTGGAAGACCTTGAGGGTTCTCTCTGCTTCCTCGCGCCGCAGCAGGCCGTTATTGACAAAGATACAGGTAAGCTGGTCGCCGACAGCCCTATGGATGAGCGTGGCGACAACCGAAGAATCGACCCCTCCCGAGAGGGCAAGAATCACCTTGCCGCTGCCTACCTGTTCTTTTATCCGGTCCATGCTCTCGCTGACAAAGTTACCCATTTTCCAGTTTCCCCGGCAGCCGCATATACGGTAGACAAAATTACGCAGTATCGTTTTTCCTTCCGGGGTGTGGGCTACCTCGGGATGAAACTGGAGGCCAAATATGCCACTCCCGTTGCCAATTACAGCAAAGGGAGAGTTTTCCGTGTAAGCAAGGGTGGAAAAGTCCGGCGGCATTTCTTCGATTTTATCGCCGTGGCTCATCCATACCGGGGTGGAATCGGGCAGGGCGGTAAACAGCGGCGAGTCGACTTCGCTGAGGTGTAGAATGGCATGCCCATACTCTCGTTTGGTTCCCGGCGTAACCTGCCCGCCAAGCTGCTTGGTGATAACCTGCATCCCGTAGCAGATACCAAGAACGGGCAGGTGGCTTTCATAAACATAAGCTGGAGCTAGGGGAGCGTCTGGCGCATAGACGCTGGCCGGACCGCCGGAAAGAATAAACCCCTTGGGATTGAGCGGGACAATTTTCTCCCAGGGGGTGTCATGGGGCAGCAGCTCGCAATACACCTGACACTCACGCACCCGGCGGGCAATCAGCAGGCTGTACTGTGAGCCGAAATCCAGGACGATGATAGCCTCGCGCTCCGCTCCGGATACCGCCTCCTCGGTCGCTGCCGGCTGCTCGCCGCCCATCTCCTTGGCAATCTCAAGGTAAGTTGAGACTTCAATATCATCTGTAGTGGCTATCCGGTGGCTGTCATCAGGGGCTGTTTTTAGATTTTCATTAACCATTGTTTATAGAACACAGATTACCATTATGCTATACTATCGTCAAGTGGATAGGCTGTTTATCGGTCGTCAGGAACAGCCGCATTGAGTAATCTTTTTCTATAGATTCAAAGCATTTGAGCAGGTATGACGTGGATGGGAGAATATATATTTCTCAGCAATAGCCCTGCGGCTACTTCCGCTCTCGGGAAGAGAATGGGGGAGAGGCTCGAAGCGGGGAGCGTCATTGCCTTAATGGGGGAACTCGGGTGTGGGAAGACACTGCTTACCCGTGGCATTTGTAACGGATTGGGTGTACCCCTGAGACAGGTTAACAGCCCGACCTTTGTCCTTGTGAATGAATATCTTGGGAGGCTGCCTGTTTTCCATATGGACCTTTATCGGCTTTGCGAAATTGCTGAAGGCTTCGAGATTGGCGTGCTGGACTACCTGGTTCGGGCGGAGTTCGGCGTAATGATTGTAGAATGGGCGGAAAAGATACTGGCCCTTTTACCGGATGACTATTTACAAGTCGAGTTTAGCATCCTGTCGGCAAGGAAAAGGCAGATAAATCTTTCGGCATCTGGCGCTGGGTTCGGCAGTCTACTTAAGGAGCTGGGTTGACCATGATAGTGCTGGGTATAGATACGTCGGGTTATGCTAATGCCGTGGGCGTGGCTGACGGACAGCAAGTCCTGTCGGACTTTACCTTTGAGGCGAAGACTGACTCTCTCGAGAAGATAGTCGCCAATATCGTTACTGCCTTGAAGGATGCCGGACTCAATCTTGGGGACGTGCAGGGAATTGGGGTGGGGTTGGGACCGGGTTCTTGGACGGGAATAAGGGTAGGTGTAACGGTAGGTAAAGTCCTTGCCTTCAGCACCGGTAAGCCTGTCTATGGCGTGCCGACGCTGGAAGTCCTGGCTTATGGTGTCCGGAATAAATCA
>JAUWYU010000203.1 GCA_030615655.1 Dehalococcoidia bacterium | reverse complement strand
AGCAGGCCAATTTTGATATTGATATTTTTTATTGTTTAAAACTTGTCACTCGTAACTTGGGGCTAGGAAAAAGCGGGGTTAAAGATGGTGGGCAGTACCAGACTCGAACTGATGACCTCTGCGATGTCAACGCAGCGCTCTAACCAACTGAGCTAACCGCCCACGGATATCATAATTCTACTAGATACCCCCTTTACCGTCAACCTCCCCCGAAGACGCCCTGTTACGGGTGTAATTTCTGCTCTGATGTGATAGAATACTATCCATAATGAGCGTTCTCAAAGGCCTGGCTAACGCTGTTCTGGGCTTTCTCCTTTTCCTGTCATTATCCATTTTTGGCATGGCTTTCCTGCTGAACAGCACCCTGCTCAACGCCGATTTTGTCACCGACCAGATAGATAAAATCGAGGTTGCCGAACTGGCCAGAGAATTTACCGGTGATAGAACCGAGGAGATATCCCGGGAAATACCCTTCATAGATGTAGAAGAGATTATCAATGATATCATCACCGAATATGAACCGTGGCTAAAAGAACAGGTAAATACCGCCATCCGCACCGGATATGCCTACTTTAAGGGCGAGACCGACCTGCTGGTCATCTCCGTCCCGCTGGGTGAATTGAAAGAGGACTTGAAGGAAAGCCTCTGGACTTCCGTGAAAGACAACCTGAAACTCGAGTTTTCCAACCTGCCGGAGGATATACTACAGCCGTTCCTGGATGAGTATTACGACGATTTCGCCGAGCAGACACTGAGTGAATACCTGCCCGGGGATATCGCCAACCTGCCCGAAGACGAGTTGAGACCGTATCTGGAGCAGTATCTGCAGGAATTTACCGGGGAGATACCCTTGGAGATCCTGTCGTCCTCAATTTCCACCCTGATTGACGACCTTCTCCGGCAGAATTTCGACGAGTTCTACGATGAGTTCACCAGTGAAATACCATCCGTAATCACCACCGACGACATCCCGGATGATATCCAGGAGCACCTGGTCACTGCCAGGAAGTACATGGGCTGGGTGCAGACCGGTTACTATGCGCTCATCGGCTTTATGGTGCTGCTGGCTCTGGGCATTATTCTCGTAAACCGCAGTATCAAGGACGCCACCCGCTCGCTGGGTATTAGCCTCCTTATCTACGGTGCGTTGCAGTTTGGCGGCACCCTTGTCGCCAAGACCTTTTTACCGAAAATTGAGCTGCCGCTCGATATACCGGTGGCATTCGAGACATGGCTGACCGGACTCTACACCGACTTATTGGCGCCGATGCAGACGCTCGGACTCGGTATCCTCATTAGCGGGGTTATCCTGATCGTGGTCTCCATTGTCTACAGGCCGCGCAAGACCTCGGATTAGGCAATGAAAAAACTGGCGGCAGTATTCGCGGTTCTCGTGTTTGCCACGCTGGTCTCCGGCTGTATCGGCACAGGGTCAGGCCCGCCGTTGGGAGACCTGGGACTTCGAGATTAAGTGCCGGGGTACACACTGCAATGAGGTCAATAGCTACGAGATTGAGACTATGGCCGGCACCAGTTCCGGGGGTTTTAACTAAGGGAACCACTTCAATTCCTCTTCTTTAGCCACCACCCCACCCCACCCAGTATCAACGCCCCCACCGCTGTCGCCAGCGCGCAAAACAGCGCCGCGTCATACCAGAAGCCCTGGGGAAAGAGCATAATCAGATAGTCCGTGGCCGGGTCGAGCATCCACAGGTCATTGGCGAAGCTGATTAGGTGGAACTGCCGGAATAGCCAGTCG
>JAUWYU010000126.1 GCA_030615655.1 Dehalococcoidia bacterium | reverse complement strand
CGACTGGCTCTATGCCTGCTACCAATCAGGTAGTCTTACTGACGAAGAAACCGGCCTTCCGCTATCAAAAATTGGCACCAGGGAGTTTCTGGAAAAGCTGCTGTACTCAATTGCTTATCGAGAGGGCTTTGGTAATATCCTGGCCGAGGGACTGGTGAGAGCCGGTGAGAAAATATCGGCCAAAGCCCGTGCCATGCTCGGTCATGCTATCGCCCCCATTGGTCAGCACGACCAGGCCCCACCCAGGGCTATCGTCACCCATGCCTTGATTTACCCCCTGGAACCCAGGATACACCAGCCCCTTATTCACGAGACTAGCTTCGTTAACGCCGCCTGGAGTATTAATAACATGCAACCGGACAGCACCAATGTTACCAGCAAAGTCTTTCATGCTATCGCCAAGGCTTTCTGGGGCAGCCAGGAAGCCGGAGATTTATCCAGCTACGACGGAAAAGCGTTAGCCGCGCAGAAAATACAGAACAGGACCTATACCAAAGATAGCCTCGGCCTGTGTGACTTTGCCTGGCCGATTACCTACTCCTTCGATACGCCGGACCATGTCGGTGATCCTGACCTAGAAGCCAAAATTTTTACGGCGGTAACCAGCATCGACGGCAGTGAAATCGACCACTTCGCCGAGCGTATCGCCAACATACAGAGGGCCACAATGGTGCGGGAAGGCCATAGAATTCCCGAAGATGATTTTCCTCCTGAGTTCAACTTCACGGAACCCCTGCAATCAGGCGTGCGCGGTGGGAAAGTAATGGTGCCCGGTCCCGGCGAAGAGGTGGTGGATGCCACCGGAAATACTCTTGACCGAGACAAATTCATCAGCATGTTGAAAGAATACTACCGTCTTCGCGGATGGGACGAAGCAACAGGGCTGCCCCGGTCGGAGACCTTAACAGCCCTTGGACTGGAAGACCTGGCGACCAGTTTCCAGCGCTAACTCTGGCAATTACTGGCACGTGCATAGAAGAGAAGCAGCCCCTCGGGATAACGTATTCTCTCTCCCGAAAGGACTGCTTCGATAATCCGATATTAAGCTACGCTATTTCTACCAGTATGACAAAAACAGGCCCGAAGATTACAGCTACCTTACCCACCAGCTTAATGAGTATGTTCAGCGAAGGACCGGCTGTATCCTTGAAGGGGTCTCCCACTGTGTCACCGATAACGGCTGCCTTGTGCGCATCGCTTCCTTTGCCGCCGAAGGCACCGGCCTCGATGTATTTCTTGGCGTTATCCCAGGCACCGCCGGAATTGGCCATCATTACCGCCATCAGGAATCCCGTTAACAAAGAACCTACCAGCAGACCGGCGACACTCTCTGGACCCAGGGTAAACCCGAGAATCAAGGGTACCACAATCACCAGAACACCGGGAAGCAGCATCGCCTTTAATGCCTTCCCGGTGGCAATGTTCACGCAGCTTACGTAATCCGGCTTGGCCTCACCTTCCATCAGTCCCTTAATCTCTCGGAACTGCCGCCTGACCTCATTAACGATAGCAAAAGCACCATCGCCGACGCCTCTCATCGCCAGAGCACTGAAGACAAAGGTCAGCATACCGCCAATCAGCACACCGGCAATAACACTTACATTGGTCAGGCTGGCTATATCAATTTCAGCTACCTCGAAGTAGGTAGCCAGCCAGGCCAGAGAAGCCAGGGCCGCCGAGGCGATGGCAAAACCTTTGCCTAGGGCCGCCGTAGTATTGCCGACGGCATCCAGGGCCTCGCAGCGTTCTCTGACGTCTTTGCCCAGTCCGGCCATCTCAGCGATTCCGGCCGAGTTGTCCGCTATCGGTCCGTAGCAGTCCATGGCCAACAACATACCCAGGTTAATCAACATCCCCATAGCTGCTATGGCAATACCTAACATCCCACCAAAAATGTAGGCAAGCACGGTAGCAACTGCCACCAGTATAACGGGCAACACCGTGCTCATCATGCCCGTCGCCATACCATCGATAATGGTTACAGCGGCACCGCTTTCTGCCGATTTGGCGATCTTTTTTACCGGAGGGCGCTCTGCCGAGGTAAAGTATTCAGTCGCTAATGAGATAAGGAAACCAGCAATCAAACCCGATATCAGTGCCCAGAAAAGCGCCAGTTCGTCGGTGAAGGCCCGGATGATGAAGAAACTGGCAACTATCATCAGAATATTACTGACGTAGACACCCCTATTCATGGTGGAATGTGCCTTGGCTACCTGCTTCTCAAAATCGGCGTCTTTCATGTCCTTCGGCCTTACTGAGAGAGCCCCGATAATGGAAACAACTATACCCACCGCCGCCAGCACCAGCGGCAGGAACATACCATCGAACGTGCCCAGGGCAATGACGCCCAGCACCATCGAAGCCGCTATAGCGGAAACATAAGATTCGTAAAGGTCGGAACCCATGCCAGCTACGTCACCGACATTATCTCCGACGTTATCGGCAATTACGGCCGGATTGCGCGGGTCATCTTCGGGAATACCAACCTCTACCTTGCCTACCAGGTCGGCACCGACATCGGCGCTCTTGGTAAAGATACCGCCGCCGGCTCTCAGGAACAGGGCTACGGAGGATGCACCGAAGGCAAATCCCAGCCATACGTGCGTATTTTCTGGATTGCTAGCATCCCAGATAAAGGCAATAATGGATAATCCCAGTAGTCCCAGGCCGACCACGCAGAAGCCCATCACGGCACCGCTGGAGAAGGCAATTCTCAGTCCTTTTGCCCAGCTGCTAATAGCCGCCTGGGCCGTTCTGGCATTGGCTTTGGTAGCAATATTCATGCCGAGCCAACCGGCCAGGGCTGAAGTAATGGTGCCGCAGAGATAGGCTATCGCCACATAAGGTTTAGGGTCTATGAAGATAGCCAGAACAATAAACACTACGATGGTAAATACCGCCAGAGTTAGAAACTCACGGCGCAAGAAAGCCATGGCTCCCTGCCGTATGGCCTGGGATATCTCCTTCATCTTCTCGTTGCCTTCGCTCTCACGCAGAATTATGATTACCAGGTAACCGACGAAGCCCAGAGCCAGAACACCCCCCACTATAACCAGTAGTTTCAGAGCCCATTCTTCCACAAGCAAACCTCCAGGATAGTTTTTCCTGCTTCAGGACAAAAATAAAAGGAGGTTGTACCAACCCCCTTTATTATTTAAACAGTATCCAATCGGAAAACAATCTTTCCATCAAGTTTTAAGCAGTTTAGCACATTTTTCATTTCAGGTCAATAGACGCCAAGCCTCGACCTGCCCCCTAGTCCCGCTGGACTATTGGCTGTTCTTTATGATAGCGATAATCTCCTTACCGTACTTATTGGCGCGTCTTTCGCCAAAACCCTTAATCCCGATTAAATCCTGGGGTACGGATGGTTTGCGTTTGATGATCTCTTTAATCCATGAATTACGGGCTATGATATTCGGTGCCAGATTTCCCTCACTGGCCTTTCGGCTTCTCCAATCCGACAGAGCTTCGTAGATTGTGAGTTCGTCTCTATCAAGCTCGAGTTCTTTCTGTCGAACAGGTCGTATATCTTCCTCTGGAAAGTCCTCCTGTCTTATACCGTCCAATCTATTCTCTAAGTTTTTTTGTCTCATTGCCAGTGTCAAATCACCCCGTGTCCTTTCCAGCACGCCGCGAACCATGTCAGTGGTACGCCGCAGGCCGCCGGTTATGGCATCAGGAAAGTCCATAGTAACCAGCACCCCGTAGATATCATCCATAGTTGATAATAGCTCCTCGCCTCGAGACAGGTCACCCTGGCGCATAGCATCAAGCAGATACCGCCGTAGCTCACCGACAGCCTCTCCAAGTCCGTTGAGGTAAGCCGCGGCATCAACCCCCAGCCCTTCAGGTGCTGGAAGAGGCTTCCCGGTTACCAGTGCCAGAGTGATATTCGCTTCGGCAAGCTCCTTCTGAGCATCTCGAACAAGTCCGGTACTGCCAAGCTCACTGTGAGTGGCGACCGCCTGCTTGGCCTCTGTAAGGAGACTGCGTGCAGACTGCATTAATTCTACCGCCAGTTTAAACTCCTGACGGTGTACGGCGCGGATAGCATTACCGCTGTAACGAATCGCTTCCCGACAAAGCGGTAGCATTTTCTCTCTGGCTTCATCCTTAGCCGAAAGGCTCTTTCGTATCTGTCGGGCAATTGGCTCCAGATTATTCAAAACGTTCTCCTTCAATCATTTTTACTAATTGTAGAGTTGCTTCCTCAACATCCGCAGCTCCCAGCACGGCACTGATTACAGCTATGGAATCAGCCCCTGCATCCAGCACTTCGATCATATTGTCCTTATTAATGCCACCAATTGCCACCAGCGGCAAGTCAACCGCCTGTCGAATTTCCTTCAGCCTTTCGGGGCCAACTACCTTGGCTGACGCCTTGGCAGAGGTAGAGTACATGGCACCGACACCGATATAGTCGGCACCCTCGGACTGCAAAATCTTCGCTTTTTCAACATTACGCGCCGAACAGCCGAGTAATTTATCCATCGGCAGCAGCCGCCGGGTAACATCTGCCGGCAGGTCGTCCGTACCGATATGCAGGCCATCGGCGTCAACCGCCAGGGCTATATCAAGATAATCATTAACGATGAAAAGGATACCCTCCTCAGCACACAGGTTTCTCAGTTCCCGGGCTATTTTCAGGAGTTCCTTTTTGCTCAGTTCTTTATCCCGTAGTTGTATTACCTGTGCTCCACCCCGGATTGCCTGAACGGCTACCTCAACATGGTTTCGTCCCTTCAGCGCTGCCGTATCAATAATGACGTAGAGTCCGGTCAGACGTTTTATCTTATCCTGGCGAAGCATCCTGGAGAGAAGAGTTTTTTCTACAGTATAGAGAGTAAACCGCGCCTTTTTGTATTTATCCGATTCCATGCCCAGCCCCGGTGCCTTGGCTATCTCTTCCATGACTCTCAGCGATTCCTGTACCCGCCTCGCATTAGCCGTGATTACGGTCGGTATATCCCGCTGGCTTTCTTCAGCGGGCACTTCCATATCTGCACCGATATCGCCATCCGAGTCCCG
>JAUWYU010000141.1 GCA_030615655.1 Dehalococcoidia bacterium | reverse complement strand
GTGCGACGGTACCTTTTCTGGCGGAGAAACGACTCGTTATCGTTGAGGGGCTGCTGGAGCGTTTTGAATCCAGGGGGAGAGTCGACCGAAAGAAGTCAACTCGCTCGACCGACCATCCGGACGATTATAAATCGATTGCCGACGGCGTCAGGCAGATACCGGAATTCACGGAACTGGTGCTGATAGACGGCAGGATAAGCAGTAATAATCCCTTGCTGCGTGAGCTAGCGGCCGCGGTAGAGGTAAAGTCTTTTCCTTTATTGAAGCCGACTCAGCTGGGTCAGTGGATTGAGCGGCGGGTGAAAGAGGCCGGCGGCACCATATCACCGCAGGCGATAGCCGTGCTGGTCCGATTCGTCGGTAAAGACCTGTGGATTATGGCCAATGAGGTGGACAAGCTGGTCCTGTTTACCGGGGGTCGCCGCATCGAGGAGGAGGATGCTAGGGCGGTGGTAAGCTACGCCCAGGAGGCCAATGTTTTTACCATGGTCGATGCCATCCTTGAATTCAGGGTCAGCGTTGCCCAGGAGATGTTGCAACAGCTCCTCAAGCGGGGAGCGGCTCCCGCCCAGCTCCTGGTAATGCTGACAAGGCAGGCCAGAATTATCTTCCGGGTAAAGGAGATGAGGAGTCGGGGAAAGTCCCGAAACGAGATTCAGAGCAGGTTGGGTCTGACCTACGACTTCGTTCTACGCAAGGCGTGGGAGCAGGCGGACAAATATACTCCGGCACGACTGAGAGAGGTTTATCACAGGCTACTGGAAGCCGACCTCTCCATCAAGACAGGGAAATATGACGGCGAGCTTGCCCTTAATATACTGGTTGCCGAGCTGGGTCAGAGAGGCACTGTATCAGCTTGACAAATTGGCGAAATAGGATAGAGTAGTAGTAATATGACGGGGCAGAATGGAACACTGATCCTGGCTGTGGACATCGGCGGTACCAAGATGATGACCGCCGTTCTTTCTGCCGAGGGTCAGCTGCTGGTAAAAGACGTCTGTCCGACTCTGGCTGATGAAGGGGTGCTGTCAGTAATCGAGCGGCTTTTTATGTCTATAGACGGGCTGCTGAACCAGAACAATACGGAAGTCTCTCAACTGGGCGGTATCGGTATTGCCTGTGCCGGCGGTATAGACTCGGGGCGAGGTATTGTGGTGACGCCTTCCCCGAACCTGCCGGACTGGCATGATGTTCCCCTGGCAAAGATAGTACGGGACAGGTACCGGGTTGATACTTTTCTGGTTAATGATGCCAGCGCCGCGGCCCTTGGTGAATACCAGTTTGGCGTCGGGAGGGGAGCAAGCAATCTTGTATTGATTACCCTCGGCACCGGTATCGGGGGTGGCATTATCGCCAATGGCGAGCTGTATCTTGGCGCCTGCGGTAGCGCCGCTGAGATAGGTCACATGACTGTTGACGCCAAAGGACCGAAGTGTGGCTGTGGCAATACGGGCTGTCTGGAAGTGCTGGCCTCCGGTCCTGCCATAACCAGGGATGCTATAGGGCGTATAGGTCAGGGCGAGAAGTCTTCTCTTGTGGAGTTGGTCGGCGGTGAAGTAGATAGTATTACGACGGAGACGATTGGGACTGCCGCAAGAAATGGTGACCCTCTGGCTCTGGATGTCCTCACGCGCGCCGCCAGCTATCTGGGTGTGGGTTTGGTCAACGTGGTCAACATCTTTAACCCAGAAATGATTGTTCTCGGCGGGGGGATGGTGGAGCTGGGAGACCTCATTATTGAACCGGCGAGAAAGATGATGGCCGAAAGGGCTTTTGCAATATCGGCTCAAGCGGTGCGTATCGTTACGGCTCAACTCGGTAATGAGGCCGGGGTGTACGGTGCCGCTGTCTTTGCCCTTGAGAAGAATATAAGGAGGCCGGAATGAAGGTTCGTAAGGCGGTTATCATTGTAGCCGGATGGGGAACGAGGTTCCTACCGATGACACGGTCTCAACCCAAGGAAATGCTGCCCCTGGTAGACAGGCCGCTGATTCAATATGCGGTAGAGGAAGCGATTAATTCCGGCATTGAGCGGGTTATCATGGTGACGGCTCTGGGCAAGCGGGCCATTGAAGACTACTTCGACCATGCCTATGACCTGGAGCATTTTCTGGAGCAAAAGGGAGACACCGAGCGACTGAAACAGATGCGGGAGCTATCCAAAATGGCGGACGTTTGCTATATCCGGCAGAAGGAACATCTGGGGCTGGGGCATGCCATTTTAATTGCCAGGGATATCGTTGGGAGGGAGCCTTTTGCGGTGATACTCCCTGACGACATTATCGATAGTGAAGTGCCCTGTTTAAAGAGGATGATTGACGTTTATGCGGAACACGGGGCCGGCGTGGTGGCTGTGGAGCGGGTGGGTGATGAAGACACCAAGAAATACGGCATCATTGAGCCCCGACAAGTCGGGGTCTCGGAGAGAGTCTATGAGGTGCTGAGCCTGGTGGAAAAGCCAGAGCCGTCACAAGCACCATCTCGTCTCGGGATAGTGGGGAGGTATGTCCTTACTCCTGAGATATTTGATGTGCTGCTGGTTACCCCACCGGGCAAAGGCAACGAGATACAGGTGACCGATGCTCTGCAACGGCTGTTAAAACAGCAGAAACTCTACGCCTATGAGCTTGAAGGAGTACGCCATGATACCGGTGCACCGCTGGGCTGGCTGAAGGCAAACATTGCTTATGCCTTGAAACGCAGCGATATCGGGCCGGATCTGAGGGAATACCTGAAAAAAATGCTCTGACCATCGTAACAACTATATTTTCATTGACAGCCAGCAGGTCTTGAACCTAAAATCATAGGTAAGTAATTGACAGTTTTTATCTGGAGTTTTATGCGTGAATAGTAACGAGATACGGACGGCATTTTTAAAGTTCTTTGAGGAGAAGGGGCATAAGGTCATCCCCAGTTCTTCCCTGATACCCCAGGGTGACCCAACCGTGCTGCTGACCACGGCCGGCATGGTGCAGGTGAAGCCTTATTTTCTGGGTGAGGAGGTGCCGCCAGGTCCCAGACTGGCGTCGTGTCAGAAGTGCTTCCGGACGACCGACATCGAGTCGGTAGGCGATGCCACTCACCTTACCTTCTTTGAGATGCTGGGGAACTTCAGCGTGGGGGACTACTTCAAGAAGGAGTCTATAGAGTGGGGCTGGGAATTTCTTACCGAGCGAATGGAGCTGGCGCCGGAGAAGCTGTGGATAACCATATACCTCGATGATGATGAGGCGTTCAAGCACTGGCGGGAGACAGGTATTCCCGAGGAAAGAATCCTCAGATTTGGTGAGGAGGATAACTTCTGGGGGCCGGCGGGCAGTTCCGGTCCCTGCGGGCCGTGCAGTGAAATTTTCTATGACCTCGGGGAAAGTACCGGCTGTGGGAAGCCTGACTGTAAGCCGAACTGCGACTGCGGCCGTTTTTTCGAGGTATGGAACCTGGTCTTTACCCAGTATAACCAGGACGAAGCCGGAAATCGCACACCTCTGCCGAGGTCGAACATAGATACCGGTATGGGCGTGGAGAGGATATTGATGGCGGTGGGGGGTAAAGCCTCCGTCTATGAGACTGACCTGTTTGCTCCGCTGCTGGACTGCATATCTGAATTAGCCAGAGTAAGCTATGGTTCCAATAATGTTGTAGATAATACTATGCGTATAATAGCTGAGCATAGTCGAGGCATCACTTTTCTTATTGGCGATGGTGTAATTCCCAGCAATGAGGGGCGGGGCTATGTGCTGCGCCGGTTATTGAGGCGTGCCACATTTTTTAGCGAAGCATTAGGTGTAGGTATACCATTCGTTGCTGAAACAGCGAAGACCACTATCAAGCACATGGGGCGTATTTATCCTGAAATAGTGCAAAGAAGGGACTTCATTATTAAGGCAATCGAGGATGAGGAAAAAAGATTCAGGGAGACGCTTAGAATTGGTATGCAGTTGCTAGATGAAATTATAGAGAAATCTGCCGCTAAAAAGGCTAATAAAATCTCGGGTAAGGATGCCTTCAAGCTCTACGATACCTACGGCTTCCCGGTGGAGTTGACCAGGGAGGTCGTGTCAAAGTCCGGTTTCACGGTGGACATGGAAGGCTTCGAGAGGGAGATGGAGAAGCAGCGGGAGAGAGCGCGAAAGGCACATAAGTTCGATGCGGCTGGTAGTCCGGCAGGTATAGCGCGGCTGGATGTCGAGAATACGGAGTTTGTCGGCTATCACAGCCTTGAGCAGAAGGTGACTGTAGTTAAGCTTATGGTTGACGGTAAGGAAACCGGGATGGTAGAGGCGGGGCAGGCGGCAGGCATAATTTTAGACGCAACCCCATTCTATGGGGAGATGGGGGGACAGGTCGGGGATACGGGTGAGATACGGGGACCGACAGGACG
>JAUWYU010000007.1 GCA_030615655.1 Dehalococcoidia bacterium | reverse complement strand
GCCTACAAAGCCAACCATATAGACTAGGTCACGAAGTAAGTATTTGAACTCGAAGGTGGGGAAAGCTGGCGCTGGGTGGAGGACAATGTATTCCATAGTCCCTATCGGGATGCCGATTGCTATCCCCATCAGTACATATTTCAGCCATTTATCTTTCTTGAAGCCCAACACAGAGAAGCTAAGCCTCTTTTGATAAATGTGCCACAAGCATAGCGCCAGGATGGTGGAGTATACTGCCGGCAGGAGATACTGCTGGTTGATAAAGAACCAGGGCAGGGAAGAGGTAAACACAATGTATAGAGGGATGAGAGCTAGGGACTCGGCACAGTCGGTGACAGGCTGGCTCAAGCGAGGCACTGAAATGACAATATATATTCCTATAGCCAGGAATAGTGCCAGCCCGATGCCGTAAGCAACGTCCTGATAGACGAATATCCACTCAGTGGTGGCAATGGCAGCGAATATAGCCAGGATAAATAGCCATTGCCACCAACCTACCCTAACAATTGCAGATTGCCAGGTTAGTTCCTCTTTGGTTACTGTTAAGTCTCTTCCTGTTGAACTCATCGTAATATCCTTTATCTGAGGAAATAAGTGGCTTGCTCGACCGGAGTGGATTCTCCTTCCTTATACACCGCAAAGTTGACCTCATTCTTAGTCAGCCTATCAGGATAGAAATGATGAATGTAGGTGAACATCCCCTCATCTTTGATTAAAACGCTCTCGGTATATAATTTTTCATCAGCGAAAACTGTGATGGTGTAGCTCATGTCCTCCCCTTCTCGGTTGATGATGTCAAATTCGATAATCCACTGGTCCTCTCTTTCCAGAAGTTGGACTCGCTGCACCTCGCTGTATTCACTTCCAGAGGCCATGGGACGGAAGACGGTGAGCACCAGGAGAACCCCTAATATCATTAGCGAGATGATATAGAATGCTCTAAGCTTAGACATCTTCTCTCCTCTTCCTGTTTCGATTTCCTAGTCACGGCACTAAATAAGAAACAAGTTAATTAGCAGTAATAATAATCATTACTATTTCAAATCTAAATAAATCGAATCACTACCACATCACAAAACATAGAGAAAACCTCGCAAAAAAAACACAAATGGAGTGTATAGCTTGAGATTGCGCAACTGCAGTAGATGAAGTTATCTGGTTGATGACACTTTAGCAAGGCGAGAATAAAGGAGTTAGCAAGGGAGATTGTAGTTGAGTATTTCAAATAGAGAATTGCATTCTGTTTGGTCGGGGTCACAATAGCTTATTTTGTGACCTCATAGAAAATCGTTCCATTTTTGTTCTTCGGTTTCGCGCCTAACCTTCAAGAGCGAAATTCAGCGGACCTTTGTATCGACGGTGGTGACCTGTCTCCAATAGAGATACCACCTTTTGAGTTAGGATTCCCGACACGATAAACCTGGAAGAATACTGCGCACTCGATTGCATGGGGATGATCTGGATCGTGGATGAGCTTGGAAGGGTTTGTGGGTAATGGCTGATCCTGAGGCTAGAGTGCCGGTAACTCTAACTTAATGAGTGGTATCCTTTTTGGGGCAGGTCAGGTGCATAGCATTCATTTCAGCTCTTGTATTAATGTGTGAGGCACGTTGGTGAATCGCCATTGCTACGTGTTCACCGCCTAAAACATTACTATACTTTTTAGTGAAAATCTTACGAGGAATGCTGGCGATAGTATGGGCTGAATGTAAGTTATTTTCCATCAGCACAGTCATGGCCTCGGAGCTTGGGCTTACCTGGAAAACTCGCTGAATTTTCTTCAACTCGCTTTTTACTTCATCATAGTTTTTGCTTGCTACCTCTTTGATTTCCTTTTCAAAATCATGAATGCATGAACTGGCAAAATCAAAATGCTTGTTTTTACTAAGGAAAGTTCCTAATTCTTTTGAAATCTTGGTTATTTCAATACCAAGCTGGTTTTTCGCCACCATTCTCGTAATACGCTGCGTGGGGAAGGTGGCGCTACAAAGTCTAGTTAACATGTCGGCATATTTTTCTATCTTCTCTTCATCACTCTTTCCGTCAATAAAATCAGGCACACCGCTTTTCTTGATGATTTTTAGCCAGTCGCTCTTTTCGAATTCAATCAACTGATGCATCGAGGTTACTTTACTGTTTTTCTGGTATTCTTTTTCACTTTTGTTTTTCATAGGTTGACCTGCCCCCATAAAAGATACCACTTCACTCCATATTGTCATAACCACATTCTGCACGCCCAGGGGTTCATGATATTATACGAGACACATGCAATCTATTTAATCAATGCTAAAGCAAAAGGGACGTTTCTATGCGAGCTGTGTCCCAGCATTGACCATGGATACATGACCTGACCTCAGTTATTAATACCATCTGAATTACCATATCTACATTCTTCACACCTCGTATTCTTTAGAATATTTCTAGCTTTTACATGATTACTTCATGGTCAGATAAGGTTATAGTTAAATTTAATGATGAAAAATTGCATTGGGAGAAATGGTCATGCCATGTAGAGTGGGAATTACTACAAATCCAGACGAAAGACAAAAGTACTGGCAAAACCAAGTTGTGGGACTATCGTACTGGCATTTCCCATTTCAACTAACAATGAGGCATCCCGACCCTCATTGCTCTTGTTGCTAATAATATCCCCATGGTACCTACCTGTCAAAACCTGTAACAATGAAAAAATGGTTTGTCAAACCCAAGTCTTGTCATCAGTGACCCTTCCGGTTTGGATAGAGAACTGGACAAAAAACCCCCTATCTGCCCATAATAATGCTGATACCAGAAGACTCAAAAATTACTGACAGCGTATTGGAAATTAAATGGCAGGTTTTATTGACAGGCTTGTTGGGCTCTATCACTTCCTTAGCGACCAGGCACCAAAGAATATCCCGCTTGTTGACCCCAAGCCACGTACCGTCAATCCGTGGTGTAGCAACGGGCAGGCTCTCGTCAGCAAGGTGCGGGCCGGTGAGGACATTAGAGCCTCCGTTGACAGGAGCCTGGCACTGCTGGGGCACCCGAAGCAACCCATTAACCGGGGTGACCGGGTCTTGGTAAAGCCGAATTTCAATAGCCCTGATCCCTATCCCGGTTCCACCGACCTGATGTTTCTCCGTGCCGTAGTTGAGCTTCTCTTGGATGCCGGAGCAAGGGTTACCATCGGTGAAAGCTCCGGGGGAGTTTGGAGACCTACTAGAAACGTCTTTCGGAAGCTAGGTGTCTTTGAGTTGGCTCGTTATTTGGATGTGGAGCTGATTGCTTTTGAAGACAGGACTGATGACTGGGTGAGAGTTAAGGTCAATGGTGACTATCTGGACACGATTTCTATGCCCCGCTCAGCCTATGAAGCTGACAAGATAGTGTATCTACCCTGCATGAAGACCCATGGGGCTGCCGGATTTACTGGCGCGCTGAAGCTTGCGGTGGGTTTCATGCACCCCGGCGAGCGGCGGGCTCTTCATGCCCACTACTTGAAGCAAAAAATTGCTGAAATCAGCCTCTGCTGGCAACCAGACATCATTGTCATGGATGGCAGAAAAGCCTTTGTCTCTGGCGGCCCTCACAAGGGTCAGTTAGTAAAGCCCGGACTGGTGCTTGCCTCCGGAGACCTTATCGCCATTGATGTCGAAGCGATGAAACTAATTCTCACTTACAACGCCAAAAACAAACTGGTTTCCGACCCCTGGCAGTCACCCCAGGTAGTTGTCGCCTTGAAGCATGGCTTGGCGGTAGGAGGGAACAGCTACATTGTAGTCGAGTGAACTTCAGTTCAGCCACTGTATTACCTGCTGTTACCCCCTCCCTGATAGTTCTATTATAATCCCTTCTTGTCGGTAATGTCCTGTTATTGGCTTCCTTTCTCCTGACGAGAGTAGCATCCCTTTTGCCATGATAGACGGTCGCACGGGTTCGTACAGTAGCAAGGTTAATTGTCCAGATACAGGTTATGAAGAAATATACGCATGGAAGGGCAAACATCCCCATGTTTGTGCAATGGTGAATTTCACTTTCTCAAAGCTAAAGTGAATGGGATATTGTAGTTAACATTGTGTCGTAACATTGACCATGGTTGACGTGTCATCAGAGTTATTCTCCACAAAGGTAGCACCTAGTCCAATATTCGTAGGTGGATAGCATGAATATTTTTCCCCCACTCAATCCAAAGCTATCTGTCTGATTTGTTCATTTTTTCTTCACTACGTATCTCTTTCCTCTCACTTTTATTTCTCTGTTTAATCGTCTATTATAGAACAGGAAAATTCCCCACATTATTAAATTAATTTTAAGTCCGTTGTGCGGTGAGTAGTAGACGCCCATTGTTGTATTTAATGCAGGAGAAAAAGTAAGAAAGAGGCTCGGAAGTATGAAAGACGGGGCACTTAAAGGTCTGAAAGTCTTGGAATTCGGCGAGTTCATCTCGGCCCCGTATTGTGGTAAGCTGCTGGCAGACCTTGGGGCCGAGGTAATCAAGCTGGAAAAACCGGGACTGGGAGACAGCGCCCGAAGCTGGGGTCCGTTTCCGGACAATATCCCTCATCTTGAGAAGAGCGGCCTGTTCCTGTTTCTCAATACCAACAAGCTAGGTATTACACTTGACGTTCATTTAAAGACCGGCAAGGACGTCTTTTACCGACTGGTCGAATGGGCGGATGTCCTCATCGAGAGCTACCCGCCGTCGGAAATAGAGAAACTCGGTCTGGACTATGCGAACCTTTCACGGTTAAATCCCTCCCTCGTGATGACCTCGATATCCCCCTTCGGGCAGACCGGACCGTATCGTGATTATAGGGGGAGCGACCTTATCAGTTCGCACATGAGCGGCGAAGCGTTTGGGAACCCGGCTGAGGGTGTGGACAACCTAGAACGCTACAGCCCCCTTAAAGGACCGATGCACGCTGCGGACTTTATGACCGGCCTGACCGCAGCCGTCAGCACCATGCCGGAGGTGCTGTTCCTCCAGACAAACGGCATTGGAAGGCACATTGATATCTCCGCCCAAGAGGCATTGGCATCGGTTTCGCGCCAGGAACTCGCCTTTTGCATGTGCGAGGGGCTGTGCCCGACCCGCGAACTCGGCCGAAAACGCCGGGGCGGCATTCTCTACCCGTGCAAGGACGGCTTCGTCTGCCTCTGGATAGGACCACACTGGGACAAGATGGTGGAAATGATGGAGAAACCGGACTGGACGCAGTTGGAGATGTTCCAGACCCCGATGGCGAGAGCAGAGCACGTGGAAGAGTTTGACCGCCTCGTCTCGCTGTGGACCATGGAATACACCAGTGAAGAAATCGATAAATCTGCCATCGTCCATGGGGTACCCTGTTCGCCAGTACGCTCGGTGAAATACGTCGTCGCCGACAATCAACTGGCCTACAGAGACTATTTTGTCGAAATCGACCATCCGGTAGCCGGGGTGCAGAAATACCCGGGTGCTCCCTATAAGCTCTCGGCTACGCCGTGGCAGATACGCCGACCCGCCCCACTCCTGGGAGAGCATAACACCGAGGTGTACTGCCAGATGCTGGGATGCAGTCCAGCAGACCTCGTACAGATGAGACAGGCGGAAGTGATATAAGCGATGACGAGGAGCGTGACGATGCAGAATTTACCGCTGAACGGCATCCGAATAATCGACTTCGGGCAGATGTGGGCCGGACCTCACCTGACTCAATGGCTGGCCTGCATGGGGGCGGAGGTTATCAAGATCGAGACCATGCTAAGGCTGGATTTCATGCGCATGGTCGGCATACCGCCGGGCATCGAGCGTGGTAACGTTAACGCTGGCACGGCCTTCATGTCCCTGAACTTCGGCAAGAAGAGCGTGACCCTAAACATGAACCAGCCGAAGGCGCGGGAACTCGTCAAACAGCTGATACAGAAGAGCGACGTGGTGACCGAGAATTTCGGCGGGCCGGTGCTGGACCGCTGGGGGCTGAGCTACGATGAACTCAGAAAAATCAAGCCAGACATCATCGTCTACGCGGGCTCAGGCTACGGGCGTAGCGGACCGCATCGGGAACGACCGGCATACGCGGAAATCGTCGAGGCGTTTGACGGCTCGACGTATCTGAACGGATATCCCGGCAGCAATCCCTTTACTGTAGGTGTTTCGCCTTGGACGGACGCCACCCAGGCCATGCACGGAGCCTTTGCCGTAACGGCGGCCATTTACCATCGCAACAACACCGGCGAGGGTCAGTACATCGATGCCGCGATGATTGAGGGAAGCATTAATTTCCTCGGCGAGATGGTCATGGCATACAACATGAACGGCGTGACCGGTGAGCGGATGGGCAACCGTGACAGGGTGATGGCACCACACGGGTGTTACCGCTGTCAGGGTGACGACGAATGGGTAGCCATCGCCGTTTCCAGCGAAGATGAGTGGCAGGCCTTCTGCAAGGCCATTGGCAGCCCTGAATGGACCCGGCGTGAGGAATTCAGCACCAGAATCGGTCGCTGGAACAATCAGGACGAACTGGATGCCTTGATAACGGAGTGGACACAGGAGCGCCATCAGTATGAAATAATGGAACTGCTACAGAAGGCTGGCGTCGCTGCGGGGGCCTCCCTGAATGTCAAAGACCTCGTCGACGACCCGCAGCTGAAAGCCCGAAAATTTTTCGTTAATATGCAACACCCGGTGGGCGGAGAGCTAACTCTGCCCGGTCTGCCATGGCGACCGGCGGATGATACTACACCCAGTTACTCACCTGCCCCTCTCCTCGGCGAGTATAATTACAGCGTCTTCGGAGAACTGCTGGGGTTTACCAGGGAAGAAGTCGACCGGCTGACTACCGAAGAAGTCATTAAATAGTTACCGGGTGCATCGGCTGAAGGAGGAATGAATGAAAACCGCAAGATTCATTGTCGATACCCATGTCCACTCGCAGCGGCACGCCGCGGGGAAGGCGCTCAAAGGCTTCAGATTTCTCCTTGGGATAGTGCTCCAATAAAAGCTCGGCAAGCTGGGGCCGGGTGGAGGATTACTTCTGGGTTGTTATACAGGTGTTTCGGGGTGCCGGAGTTGAATTCCCGGTATGCTATGGTTTGTCCGGCGGGTTCTAAACAGGCTTGACAATCTGATGCGATGGGATTTATCATTCGTGTTAACAGTCAAGAGGGACGAGGGTCAGCTCACTAAGAGTTGATATTGGAAATCCCATATATAAGACCTGACAGATAACCATATCGGTGTTCCCGCTGGGGGGAAACGGCCTCCTGGTAACTGACGTTAGACATAGCTGATTTTAGCTATTCAGGTTATAACGAAAGACTGGGTAAGTCATAAAGGAGGTTAAGCAATTGAGTACATGGCATGATTATCTAAAAGAAGAGGGGCACGTACCGGATTGGCCGTATCCTATCCGCTTCGACCACGAGCAAGAAATCGATACAGATGTTTTGGTGATTGGAGGTGGCATCGCGGGTTGCTGGGCGGCCATCAGCGCCGTCAGGCAGGGATTAAGTGTGGCACTGGTAGAAAAGGGTGATACTATCAGGAGTGGTGCCGGAGGTCCGGGATGCGATCACTGGTGTAACGCTCCGGCGAATCCTTTATCCAACGTGGACCCGGATGAGTGGGCGCAGCACATGGCCGATCGTCCGTACTGCAACGGTACCGGCATCCAGATCCAGTGCCGCGAGGACTGGGATACCCTCCTTGAAATGGAACAAATGGGCGGCAAGATCAGGGACACCGATGATGAATACGTCGGAGCTAAAGGCCGGGACGATAAGACCAAATTGATGATTTCGCCACGCTATACCCGGATACACAGCTATCTCCCTGATGCCGATACAGGAAAAGCCCCTGATCCGGATGAAAAACTGAACAACGTGGTAATAAGGGTCTGGGGGACCACCTTCAAACCGGCGCTCAAGAAAGAGTGTAAACGTCTGGGAGTGAAGATTTTCGACCGCGTCATGGTGACCAGCCTGCTGACCGAAACCGGAGTCCAGGGCGCACGGATAATCGGGGCCACCGGCCTTAACAACCGTACCGGCGAATTCATGATTTTCAAATCCAAGTCGGCTGTCCTCGCCACCGCCGGAGCCGGATCGATATGGATGATAAGCACCGAATTGGGCGGGTATTCCAACATGATGTCCCGCACTATTACTGGGGATGGTACCGTTATGGCCTGGAATGCCGGGGCCGAGTTGACCAAGATGGAGAGTACCGGGGTATTGCGTATCGCCACCGGCTATAAGCACAAGTGGTATTCCGGGGCTGGTGACGCCAGTTACGAGAATGTTCCCATCGTAGATGCCAACGGGAAAGTGCTGCCTTATCCGATACAGGGTTGGGTTGATGCGGGAGCCATGGTCCCATCTCCCGAGGTCGAGGAAGCCATCCGGAAAGGCATCCTCTCAGGTGAATACGCCCTGCCTTTCTACGGTGATTTTCCGGCCATGCCGGAGGTCGAGAGAAACGCCACCTGGAAATTGATGCTGGGTGAAGAATCTACCACCAAAATCATCATGGATACCTTCAACGCTGCCGGCTATGACCAGAGCCGTGACTTGCTTCAGAGTTACAAGTTCATTGAGGGCAACAGCCTGTCGCAATGGCGGGAAGCCGGTTACGGCGGTGGTCTGTTAGTCGACTGGAATCTGAAAACTTCTCTCGATGGATTGTATGCCGCCGGAACGCAGATGTTTTCCCCCGAGGACCACAGTTATGCGGCGGCCACCGGCAGGTATGCCGGTCGTAAAGCTGCCGCCTATGCCCGGGAGATAGGTGAACCGAAGATATCCCGTGAACAGGTCGAGCGTGAGAAAGCCCGGGTTTATGCCCCGGTCAAACGCAGCAGCGGTCTGGAGTGGAAAGAACTGCATGCCGGTATTGCGAGAGTGATGCAATACTATGTCAGCGAATTCAAGACAGAGTCTCTTCTCAATATGGGTCTCAATGCTTTACGTAAAATAGAAGAGGAATCGGTGCCTTTGCTGTTCGCTCTGGACCCGCATAAGCTAATGCGTAGTCTGGAAGACGTTAGTCTGTTAACTTACGCTCAAATCATCATTCATGCTTCGCTGGCGCGCAAAGCCAGCAGTGTTCCGTTGAATTTCCAGAGGATAGACTACCCGACTCTGGACCCGCCGGAGTGGAGGAAGTTTCTTACGATTAAACTGGAAAACGGCAAAGTCAAAACCGGAGAATTACCGCCGACCTTTTGGGGTAACATGAAAAATCAGTATGAAGCCCATAATAAAGACTACACCGGTGTATACAGGGAGAAATAATAGGTTCAAAATCATAACTATACCTTTTAAACGAACTGATTTTTGGAGGGAAAGATGTCTCAGGAAAAAGTAATCGCCATTCCTAATATTACTACACCGAACAATCCGGTGATTTTCAATCCAGATATTTGCAACGGGTGCAACCATTGTGTAGAAGTCTGCCAGATAGATGTTTACATACCCCACCCCGAGAAAGGCAAACCGCCGATTATCCTGCATCCTGAAGAATGCTGGTATTGCGGCTGCTGTGCTAACGATTGTCCCCACCCCGGGGCTATCACATTTAACTGGCCGTTACAGCAGCGAGGGTACTGGAAGAACAAGGCCACCGGAGAAATCCATCAAATCTAGTCGCCTAGAATAGAAATAAGATCATTTTAAATTATGGAGCAGCCATCATCCCAGCTAGCCGGAGGAACAAGGCTGTTTTTCAGGTAGAGTTCGACTCTCGCCTTGTTTTTTCTTTGTTCCTAGCCTATAATCATCTGCGGCTTAATAATTCCTTGTTGGATACGAAACTAAGGGGGACAGCATATGACAACCTCGCTTTCGCGGAAACAATACGAGAAAGAACTGCAAGTTTTAAGGGAGGAGATAGAGAAGAATAAAGGCAAGACCACGGAACAACTCTACGAGGAAAGAGAAAAAAGAGTGAGAGATGCCATCGAGTTAAGGGAACCGGACAGGGTGCCATTTTCGATAAATGTAAATACTAGTAAATATACTGGCATCCACAACTCTGCCGCCTATTATGATCCTATTGCCTGGAAAACGGCAATGAGGCAAATCACCCTTGATTTTGAACCTGACATGTGTAATGCCGGGCTGCCCACTTCGGGTCTCGCGCTCGAAGCCCTCGATGTAAAGAACAGGCTTTGGCCCGGTGGTCCGCTTCCTCCTGATTATGAATATCAGTTTGTCGAGGGAGAATATATGAAGGAGGACGAATACGACCTTTTCCTTTCTGATCCAACGGACTTCATGATACGGTATTACCTGCCGCGGATGTATGGAGCCTTGCTACCGCTTTCCAAACTCCCTTCTCTCAGCGTAATGTTCCAGGGTTTCGAGGGGATTGTTCCCATATTCACAACTCCAGAATTTATGCAACTTGCTAGGTCTTTGTCCAAAGCCGGACGGGAGATGGCAGAATTCAGAAAAACCATTGGTGATGCCTACGAGGAGCTGGCTCTACTGGGCTTCCCGGCATTTGCCCATTTAGGCGCCGGAGGTGTTGGAGGCGCTCCTTTTGATACCGTTTCAAGCTTCTTGAGGGGAATGAAGGGTTCGATGATAGACATGTACCGGAGACCTGAAAAACTGCTTCAGGCTTGTAACATGATACTGGAAAGGCGGATTGCAGGGGCATTTCCGGCTGACCCTAAAAAGAGAGGCAATCCTAAAAGAACCGGCATGCCTCTCTGGAGGGGGGATAAATCTTTCATGTCCGATGCGCAGTTCATGAAGTTCTACTGGCCGGGTTTGAAGAAGGCATTGCAGGCCACGATCGATTTGGGGTATGTCCCGATTCCATTCTTCGAGGCAGAATTTGGCGACCGTCTTGAATGCCTACTGGAATTACCAAAAGGTAAGGTGATTGCTGCTGTTGAGCATATGGATGTGGTTAAGGCAAAGGAAATCCTTGGCGGTCACACCTGCGTTTTAGCTCGAAGCCCATTGTCATCGAAAGTGTGGTCGCTAGCGGAAGTAGAAAAATATACCAAGAATCTGATTGACACATGTGGTAAAGGTGGAGGTCTTCTTCTTAATATAAGGGTTCCGGATAAGGGCACTACGGAAGACATCAAGGTAATGCTGGACTCCATCAAGGAATACGGGCGATACTAGACCGAATTTGCAGCAAGACAGGTATGACTAAAAATTGTTTCAGGTGGAGTTCGACCCTCCCCCGTCTCCACCAGAAACGTCGACTAACCCGTTATCCAGCTTGGAATATTGCGTTCTGCACAATAAGCCATTTTGTGTACGCTCACCAAAATGGCTTTTCGTTCAACCGGAACCGCAATGGTGATCGGTTTAGGACTCAGAAAGGATAATCGTGCTTGAAAGGGCTTGCCATCAGTGAAATTCGACGGTAAAATTGCTTTGAGATGGCTAACATTAAGGGCGAACTTCACTACTATCCTCGAGAGGAAGAGTCCTACGCTTGGCAGCATCGCAAGCTTGGAGAAAGGGTGGAGATTAAGGAAGAGGAAATAGCCGAGATAGCCAAGGCATTTAGGGTAGCGATCAATGTTAGTATTAAAGAAAGAAAGAAACCGGCTTTCTTGCTACCGAGGCTCTCAGAGAGGCGCCCTGGGCAGTTCATGCTTACAGGGCGTAAGACTATCATAACCATTCTTGGTGACGAAGAGTCTCAGGTAAGGGAATGTGTAAGAACATTACTGCAGACCTATGGTGTGCCCGACGCGGTTTCAAAGAAGCGTTTTGGAAAGCGAAATCGAGGAGAGCAGGTAATTCAGTCTGTATTAGAAGAACTTGACACGGCTTCTTTAGGCCCTTCATAAATCTTAAGCTAACACCTCGTTGGCTTCCCCATTATTTCTCATGGCTGATAAGTTCGTTAGATATAGAGAATTAGCCATATAAAATCAGCATGTCAATGACCGCAACTAGGTTTGTCAAGAAACCTCGACCATACTTTCTGACGGGTTGTTCATCTTTCCGTTTTCTGGACATAGCGAGTATAACCGGCATCAGAGACCAATCAAAGCACTAAAAATCACCCCATAAACAAGAATTTAGCATTTCTTCAAGGCATGTTAACAAGATTTTTATGAATTCTTACGCAATATTTATACATTGTTTACACCCCAGGTATCATGATAGTTAATCGAACAGCAATAATAACATTTATAGCCGATAGAGTCACACACGAGTCAGGGAGGAACGGCGGTGGTTTGGCTATTAAAACGGAAAAGACGCTTCTTTACAGGCTTACTTATGGTAGCCGCGCTCGGCATTGCGTTCTGCTTGATTTCCCATTTCAGCTTGCTCCACGGAATACAACTACAGATTAGTGATAACCTTTTCAAAGCAGCAAACTTAAATCCAGGCGCAGACCCGGCCAAGGATATTGTAATTGTCGGCATTGACGATAAAAGCTTGGATAAGCTGGGTCAATTCTCATCATGGCCAAGGTCCTACCACGCACAACTGGTAGACGTGTTAGCTGAAGCCGGGGCAAGAGTAATCGTTTTTGATGTTCTTTTTTCCGAACCGTCTCCGGACGATGAAGAACTGGCAGAATCTATCAGAAATGCCGGAAACGTAATATTACCCTTTGTACACACTGTCTTAACACATAAGTCCACGGCAATAGGACAGACAATTGCACTGGAGGAAGCAATCAGGCCCCTGGAGGTGTTTGAGGAAGGTGCCGTTGCTGTCGGGCACGCCGTTATGCTCCCTGACGAGGATGGGATTGTCAGGAGATTACCCCTCATTATTCCAAGCGACGAACAATATGAACCATCACTGGCTTTAATCACTATCGCCAAGTATCTCCGGCGCTCACAAGCTATTGAGTCTCCTATCAAGGATAACTCTCTACCTTTTGCTGGTAGAACGATTTCGCTTGATGATTCCGGCAACATGCTGATCAACTACACGGACGATGCGGCAGCCCCGTTGAATTTTAACACTGTTTCCTATGTAGACGCCCTGAGGGATGCCGGCTCTTCGGCTGGTTTTCAGGATAAAATCGTAGTCATTGGAGTTACAGCGACCGGACTCGGTGATACATTCTGGACGCCGATAGGTCGGGTAATGAATGGTGTTGACCTACATGCCGCTGCTATGCAGACTATTCTGAGCGGTAATTTCCTAAGACCAGCTCCTTCCATCGTGGATATCTTTTCGATATTAGTCTTAGTGATTCTTTGTGGCCTGGCGGTATTACGCCTCCGAGTTCTTTGGGCTACCTTATGGGCTGGCTTTCTCTGCATCATCTATTTTCTTACCGCCTTCTTTTTATTCGATAACGGCATCATTGTAAATATGCTGCATCCACCCGTAGCTGTAGTCGGCACCTTTGCGTGTATGAATATTTACAATGTCATTTACGAGCGCTCGGAGAAAATGGAGATAACCAAGACCTTCGGCCGCTATATTTCCCCACCGGTGGTGGATAAAATTTTAACAGCCTTAAGAGGAGACGAATTGGAGTTGGGTGGGGAAACGCAAGAAATAACGGTACTGTCTGTTGACGCTCGGCATTTTACCAGCATCTCCGAGAATATACGTTCCGAAGCGGTGGTCAATACATTAAATAGCTATCTGAACATAATTATCGAAACTGTTCTTAAGTATGGCGGCATGATTAGCAATTTCGGCGGCGATAGCGTTATGGCAATCTGGAATACGCCAATAAAGTCTGAAGAGCACGCCCTATTAGCAACTAGAGCGGCGGTTGATGCCCAGCTTGCTATCAGTAATTTGCAGGAGGAGAAAGAAACCTTATTGGTGATGGAGTTTGGTATTGGTGTGAATACGGGCGAGGCAGTCGCCGGTAATATGGGCTCCAGAGACCACCTGGCATATTCAGTAATAGGTGACGCAGTGAACACAGCCGCCAGGCTGGCCACTGCCACACCTGGTGGCAGGGTGTGGATAGGAGCCGATACCTACGCAAAGGTAAAAGAGTACGTCACGGTAGAGCAGTTAGATTCGCTGTCAGTTAAGGGAAGACACGAACCTGTTCAGGCGTACGAAATATTGGATATCCAGGATTGTCAGATTGTTGACGCTGGAAATTTAAATAAATCTGTAAAAGGCAAGTGTAACAAATCATGAAGGTTGTGTGTAATAAAGTTAGAGAGGAGAAAAAGTCTCGGGCAATTGCTGCGGTCTCAACCCTTGACCCATCTGAAGTAGCACAGTTAGTGGATAGAGCCGCTGGTGGTAATTTCGAAGCCTTTGGACAGCTGTACGGTATATATCTTGATCGGATTTACCGGTATGCTTTCTACCAGGTTAAAGATAGTATGACAGCTGAAGACATTACGGAGGAGGTATTCGTCAAAGCCTGGAAAGCAATTGGCTCATGCAAGGGGAAAGGGCACACCTTCAATGCCTGGATTTATCGCATAGCCCATAACCATATAATAAATACCCTACGCGATATGCGGAAATGTGTATCAATGGAGATGGAAAACCTAACTGGACTTAGTGACCCTGGACTAGAAGTTGAAATGAAGCTGGACCAGCAGGAGCTGATGGAAGTGGTGGCTGACTTGCCTCAAAACCAGAGGCAGGTTGTCATCCTGAAATTTGTAGAGGGTCTGGATAGCCGGGAGATTGGAAAAATTATGAGCAAGAGTGGGGGCGCCGTAAGAATATTACAGATGCGCGCTCTCACTACACTGAGGCAGAAACTAGGTGGCGGGAAGTATGGAAACGGAAGCTAAACTGGCAAAAGTCTTAGATGAGTGTCTCGTAAGGATAAGCGAAGGCAAAACAATTGATGTCTGCGTGGCCGAATATGCAGATATGCGGAAACAACTGGAACCTCTGCTATATACAGGACTATTTGTCTCTACTGTGTCCAAAGTACAGCCTTCGGAGGAGTGTAGCAGAACGGCCAGAGGGCGTTTGATGGCTCGACTACACCAAGAAGCTACCAAAACGAGGGTCGTAGAGCTGGAGCAAGGTATTTCAATTTTTGATTATTTAGCCATGATAGAACAACGGTTATGCCAGTCTTTGGCCGGAGTTAAAAAGGTCGCCATTCCAGTTACACTTGCATTGCTGCTTGCCATAGTAGCCAGCTTTGGTGCGTTCAATTCCCTCCCATCTACAGCTCTCGCTTCTCAATGTACATTGAGCATACTCAGTGGTAGTGTTGAGATTCAATCTCCGGAAACTGATGGCCGACAACAAGGTGCTGACGGAATGACTCTAGATGTAGGAACCCGGGTAAAGACAGCTCCGGATTCCAACGCGCTTCTCACCTTCTTTGATGGGAGTACCATAGCACTTGAGCCCAGCACCGATATAGAAATTCAGCAACTTGAAGGTAATGATAAACAAGCCGCTATCATTGTATTAAAACAATGGGTTGGCAAGACCTGGAGTCGCGTTGTAAAAATGGCGGACGCGGGTTCGCATTATGAAATACAAACACCATCAGCTGTCGCCTTAGTACGCGGTACCCTATTTTTAACTGAAGTTGACGAGGCGGGAGAAACCAGGGTACAGACAACCGAAGGGCTGGTGAGCGTGAGCGCACAGGGAGAGGAAGTGTACTTGCCAGCCGGCCAGCAGACCACAGTAGAACTTGGAACATCTCCATCCGAACCAGCGCCGGTAAGCGCTTCCGAAGATGAAGAGCCACAGGGACAGGCTCGCGAAGGACAACCTATAGACGGCTCTCACCCAGTGATGCCATTGGCCCAAGGCCAGAGTCAGGGCAACAGCCAGGGTCAGGGCACTAAACCAGAGCCGCCTAATGCGGGACCACCGCCTAATGCGGGACCACCGCCTAATGCGGGACCACCGCCTAATGCGGGACCACCGCCTAATGCGGGACCACCGCCTAATGCGGGACCACCGCCTGATGCGGGACCACCGCCTAATGCGGGACCACCGCCTGATGTGGGACCACCGGCTGATCCTAGCCCACCGGCTTGATCCTGGTCCACCGGCTGACAAAAGCCAGCCAATGACAAGGATAAGGATAAATAATCGCAACCAATATAAGTAGTGTTTTAAAATTGGCTCTGAACTTCCAGAGCCATTAGTATTTTTAGAAGGGTTGTCAACCTGATTAATTAAAATTGAATATTTCTTTGGCCGGTTCCAGCTTTAGAAATGCCCAAACCCACGGTATTACGGTACAGTGTACACAAATCGCAAATGGTAAATTCTCAATTTGTCTGACTGCTTGCCGGACTAGTCAACGTAGTCTATCGTGATGTCTGAGGTTTGCTCCTTCTATTTACGACCTCGTCAACCCAATCCAAGTGGCGTAAGCTCTAGGAATATGGAGCCGCCCATATCAACATACAGAATCCCTTTGCCAAAAGGAATCTGATAGAATGGACGGGGTTGGGTTAGTACTCTCCTGACAAGGCTACCAAACGAGCCTGGGTTCGCTAAATATGTGTTGTGAGAACTTCTGGGCAGCGTAATTGAGAGCCTCATCTGGCGCAACGAAGGGTGAGGATATTGGCTTTGGAAAGGTCGTTACGGCAAGCATGTTACCGCTTGCTGCATTCACCATCACGACGAAGACGACGCCTTCGGTGATCACCCAGGGGACCAAGTAATAGGCGTTCTCTGGCTTGTCAAGTCGTTTCACCAGTAGTGGAGTTCCTGGGTATCCACTTTCGATGGCGTGTGCTACGGCAGGATTCCGCTTCCGCCCACGGACTGAGTACTTCGTACAAAGGGATTTCTTTCTTTGAATCCATGTGTAATTCCCTCCGTCATGTAGTGAATACCGGTGGTTATTTGAAGTAATATCTCCTATTTGTAAACGCCGTATTCTTTAGTAAATTCAATCATGGCTTTCAGGTTTTCCGGATTAACCTCATCTGTAGAACTCCGCGGCGAAAGAATGTAGCCACCATCTTTCCCAACGACGTCAATGAGTTTCTTGCAGTAGTCTTTTATGTCTTGGACCGTTCCCACCTGCAGCAGTGAAGATGGAATATTCCCCTCAATACAAACATGGTCTTTCAGGATTTCCTTGGCCCTGAAAATATCGGTCGTATCGAAACGCGCGAGCAACTTTCCCTTAGGAAACTCTAGTAGATATTCCAGTCGCGATGTGCAGTTGCCCTCGAAAAAAATGCAGGGTGTCGCTCCTCGTTCGATAAGAGTTAGTACAAGTTTTTTAAAAGTAGGCCAGTAGAAAGTATCGAACTGTTCCTTGGAAAGAAAGTCATCCGAACCACGCGTAACGGTCATGAACATCCTGATGTTCCCGTACTCGTTCGGTTGGGGCATCGGTCTTTCAAGTGTCTTCTTCAGAATGAATTCAAAGAGTTCAATAAGCTTATCAGGCTGGCGGAACATGTCGAACATGGTGCAGCTCATCCCCCGCATGGAATGTGAAAACGCATCATAAGGTGGCATAGCCGCGCCCTGGAAATACTGCGGAAAGCCCATGTCGAGTATCATTTTATTGAATTTTGTTATCTTGGAGCGCCACCTTCTCATTTCGCGACCGGCTTTCTGTAGGGTCTGGATGGCTTTTGCCAGTTTCGGTTCGGCAAAAGCTAGCGCCAGCGCTTGTATCCCCATTGGGCCGCCGCCCAGATCGGATAATTTCGGCAGCAGCGAAAGGCCCTCAAGGTTCTCACTGGTGCGGGACATGAATACCCGCAGCATGTAGTCGGATGGGTCATTCATATACTGGTCGTATTCGTCGGCTTTCATATTATCGATTTCTATAGACTGGTGCCCCTGGTGAGGTTCGACCCCGTATCCCGGCCATCTCATCTGTCTCGGATTAAGTATTTCCAGCGCCTTCCCCGGCGTAAACGGCTGCTGGTAAATCAAATCCGGCTGAAAGTCCCGCAGGGTCTTCTGATATGCATCGTACCAGGCTTCATAATCATAATAAGCGGCGGAACAGGATATGCCGATATATTTGGCGGGGAAGTAGCCCATCGCGCAGATTACCGGGACCCTGTCTGGTATCCTCAGCTGAATGGCGTTCATTATTCTTTTTTCACGTTCCTTACGCAGCTGTTTGCCCGTTTTACCGTTATCGATATATTGCGCCATATTACTTTTCCTCCAGCTTTTTGTATTAATTGTTCCAGCGGTTTTTTATTCTTTTTGTATTTAAAGTAGAAACATATCCAAAAGAATAAAGACTACTCCGATAATACGTTCGATTGATACTTCTTGCCTAGTACCTGATATGCTTTTGCCAGCAATCTTTTCAGTCCTTTATCCAGTCCTTTTTTATCACCTTCAGAAAGACCAGAAAATATATCCGTTATAGAATTTCTGGTGGTCGTACGGAATAGCGCTTGTCCCTTTTCCGTGATGATTACATTGTACTGGCGGGCATCGGATACGCTCCTGATTCTATTGACAAGACCTTGTTTTGCCATCCGGTTTACCAAGGTGGATATGGAATGGTGCTGACGCATCGTGATATTTACTATCTCTTGGATAATTACCATACCCCCGCTGCGATTAAGTATATCTAGAACATGAGCCTGTTCCGGAGTAAGGCCATATTGAGATAGTTCTTTCTTGCGGGAGCGGGCAATCACAAACCTGGTATGGTCCAGTAATCTCCACAATTGAAAATTGATATCGTTGTTCTGCCTGCGTTGGTTATACCTGTTATTCACCTTGCTATTTCCGTTAAATAAGCATATTGTTTTTCTATTATAGACTATTGTAGCTAATCTATCATTATGAAAAACACCTGATGTATTTTCTGATTTACTAGCGAAATTATATCATATATGATATAATACTGCCATTAATTCAAAATTTAAAAACATTCGATAGATTGAAGATAAAAAGAAGGAAAAGAATCAGCAGAAATAGCGGGCTCAATCTATGAAAAATATGCCGTAATGAAACCGATTTATAAAGCGGGTCCCGGTATAAAAGGGCGACAGAGCACGTGCATGACTTCAATGAAATCATTCTCCATGGGGGCAGTGATTATACACAGCCGTAGAAATGATTGACGGATACAGAAAGACAGCATGGAGAGAAGAGCTATGAAAAAGAGCGACGGAATGATATCAGTGCTGGATCCCAAAGGCCAGCCTACCGGCGTATTCAGGCGGCGGCTCGATCCGAATTCACAACCCGGAGCTATTCTTGACCCTGGTGGTCAACCCAGCCATACGCTGGACTCGATGGAATCCCTGCGGATGGCGCCGCGCCTTGAAAACTTAGAAGATAAAGTGGTGTACCTGGTCGATACGCGTTTTGCGGGCCATTAAACGCAATGACCTCTTCATCATCAATCATCCGGAATTCCGGGACGGTATCGCCGTCCGTAATGAGGCATTGTTGCGTGCCATTCCCGATGAGCCCCAGTATCAAAAGCGCCACGAAACACTCAAGATGTTCGGGACTCTCCTCTACAATCCTATTTATGAAAAACAGACCACACCCGGCCCACCAGACTGAAATACGGACTGATGTCAATACAGGGCAAGTGTAGTTTCAGGAAAATCGGAGGTTGACGCTATGCACCGATTCAAGGAAGTACTGGATAATCGCCACGAATACGCTAAAAACTGGAAGGCGAGAACCGGTGGCAAGGTACTCGGCTACTTTGAGCCTTACACCCCGGAGGAGGTCATCTATGCCGCGAGTGCGCTGCCGGTCCGTCTGCTCAGCCGGCACGAGCCGGATGACATGACCGACCGCAATATCTACGCGAGCTGCGCCTGCGCCAGGGACATCGTCAACCAAGTGGCGCTGGGCAGGTTCGATTACGTCGACGGCATCACCTACGCCGAGGCCTGCCAGTGGATGCGCCACGCCTTCATATCTAGCCAATATTTCCAGTCCTTTTCCTATACGTGCGATATCTTCGTTCCGGACTATGTCGATGGCCATCGGTCGAAGGACGTCATGTATTCTGAAATGAAGGCCTTCAAAAAATCGCTGGAAGAATGGACCAGTAACACTATCACCGATGAAGCCCTCGACCATGCCATCGATGTATATAATACCAACCGCCGACTAATGCGGCAGATATATGAACTGAGGCGAGCCGATAACCCCATCGTTTCCGGAGCGGAAGCCATGGAAATGGTGCTGGCCAGCCAGGTGATGGATAAAGAAGACCACAACCGGATGCTACAAGAGGTTCTGAAAGAGCTTCCCAGGCGCAGCCATGCAGGGTACCCCGGGCCCAGGCTGATGCTGGTTGGCAGCCCGACGTCCGATGCCAATCTGGAACGACTGGTCGAAGAGCTCGGGGCCGTCGTGGTTATCGATGAACTGTGCACCGGCAGCTGCTATTTCTGGAATGAGGTCATACCCCAGGAAGACCGTTTACTCGCCCTCTCCCTGCGCTACCTGGGTAAACCACACTGTGCCCTGAAAGACAATAACTGGCGCCGGCGTCCCGCACATATCCTCCAGCTTTATGAAGACTTCAACGCACAGGGGGTCATCATCGCCAAGCAGATTTACTGTCACCCCCACGGGACGGATAACCCGCACATCTGGAAAATCCTGCGGGAAAGAATTTATCCTTTCCACTTCCTCGAGCGGGATACCACGGTGCCTGAAAGGGAAATGAAGACCCGCCTGGAGGCATTTATCAACTTGGTTGAACCCGTGCGAGTGAAATTGCGCGGCTGATGAAGGCTCCTCCTCTTCGAACGGTTACCAATTTTGAGAGGTGTAAAACATGGGTATTCAAAGATGGGAAATAAGGCCATTAGAGGTCTGGGCCAAGGCCAAGGAAATGCGGGCAAAATGGCAGCAATCCATCGATGATGCCGAGAAAGAACACGTGCTGCTCGCCCAGGGTAATTGCAACTGGGCCGTTGGTTTTCCCGCGTTACGCGTGATTGAAGACAATCCCGTTGGCGCGATGATGGGGTATAGAAGTTCCCAATTCAGCCGCGAGTGCCGGGCTGCCGGTGAGATACTAGGATGGGGTCGGGAGATCTGCGGCTACCAGCTCAATTGCTGGGGTGCCATGTACCTCGGCTACCAGATGGACGGCAGTAAGTTCCCGATGCGGGACATGGTCGTCCCGTTCCCGGACCCGTGTGACCAGCACACCAAGCGGGGACAGGCGCCGATGGACTATTCCAACATTCCACGTTGGCAGGGCGACTCGCCGCTGTACACCGGCCCGCATGACCCGGAGCGGGATGCTACGATGATAGAGAACAAAGTCGGCACCACGCTTGATATCATCGCTGATATCGAGAGGATTTACGGGCAGATATTCGATGACGAGAAGTTCATTGAGAGCATAAATCTGGCCCACCGCGTCAGGGAATATGCCGCGGAGGTCTGCCTATCTATGCAGCATATTCCAGCGCCGCTCAGTCAGAAAGACCTGTACTCTTTCTATACCCTCGGCGGACTGACAAAAACAGACCCCGAGGAGACGGTGGAGTTATGGCGGATGCTACGTGATGAGGTGAAGTGGCGGGTGGACAATAACATCGCGGCGGTGGGAACGGAGCGGTACCGCTGGATCGAGGCGCATCCACCACCATGGTACTTCCTGAGGTATTACCGGTATATGGAGAAGTACGGTGCTATCTGCATCGGTTCCCAGTATAGCCACATGATGGGTGGGCCTTTTGAATTTAAAGAAGATGGCTCGTGGGGGCCGCGGGTGCCGCTCAATTCCTGGGGAGAGCGGCCAATCAAGACGCGGGAAGACGCCCTCCGGGCGATGTTCGGAGATGATGCCAGGGGGCATAACTTTAAGGTCGATGAAGTCATCCGGCCCTACGCTATCTGTGAATTTGCCAAGGCATATAAGGCAGACGGGGCTATTATGCCCCTCTGGCGTGGCGGCGTCGGCTGCACGGTGACGAGAAAGGAACAGGGCTTGCGGCTGAGCGAGATAGGAGTACGGGTGCTGCACTATGAAGGTTCCCAGCCGGGCGACCGTACTGACCAGGACGAAACCCGCCTGCTTGACATGCTGGACGTCTGGATGGAAAGTCAGGGGTTACGTAAACTTGAAGACTGAACTGTCGGATTTCAACATTCAAGTCAGGAACAATGGAGGGAAAGATGATAACCGCTGGCATTGACGTGGGTATAGAGAACATCAAGGTTGTGGTTCTCAGGGACGGAACAGTAATTGCTTCCGGTACAGCCCGTTCCGGCGGGGCCGGGCGGGGCAAAGCGATTGAACAGACCTGGACGGATACCCTGAAGGCAGCCGGAATCAGTGCCACGGACATAACGAAGGTTGTGGCGACCGGCCAGGGGAAAGGGGATGTCCCCTTTGCTAACGACAGCATAACCGAACCTTTGGCTGATGCCCGGGTGGCCTTGTTTCTCTACCCGGCAGCGAGGTCAGTCGTTGACGTCGGCGCTGACCAGATCCGCGTGGTCAGTCTTGACGAACATGGAGCAATTACGGAAGTGGTATTGAACCAGAAATGCGCCGCGGGTATCGGCACGTTTCTCAGGACTGTTGCCCGGAGACTGGGTTACACGCTTGACGAAATGAGCCGCATAGGAGGTAGCTCCGACAACCGTGTAGTGGTGAACGATGCCTGCTGCGTTTTCGCCGAACTCGATGCCATCAACCTTCTCCATGATGGGGTAGCCTGGCAGGATATCGCCCGGGCAATACACCGGGCAATGGCTGTCAGGATCAACTCAGTATTGAGCGATAAAGTGAGACCGGCTAAAGATACTACCGTTCTCATCGGCGGGGTAGCCCGGAATCCCACACTCATTGCCGCTCTGGAAGAACGATCCGGAATCAACTTCATGATACCCGACCAACCGGAATTCGCCGGAGCTTTGGGCGCGGCTCTGGATGCTGCTGCCTGACGGGAAAACGCAGCATCACTGTTTTTTAAGGAGATGGAGAAAATGACACGGGAATACTGGAAATGGCCAGAATCACGATGGACATTGAACGATATCGATTGGCGGAAGGCAAACATCATTACCGCCGGGATAGATATCGGCTCGGTAAGCTCCCAGGCGGTTGTGCTCTGTGATGATAAACTCTATTGCTACTCGAACAACTACACGAGTCCGGAAATCGGCGATAACGCGAAAAATACACTTGACCGGGCACTCGAAACTACCGGGTTAACGATTGACGATATCCAGTATATTGTCGGTACCGGCTACGGAAGAGATAACATCCCCTTTGCCAATGCCACCGCCAATGAAATTACCTCTCACGCTAAAGGCGCCCGTTTCATATTCGGCCCCGCCGTCATGACGGTGGTCGACCTTGGCGGTCAGACCGCAAAAGCTATCAAATTATACGAGCGGGACAGGATTCGGGATTTCACGGTCAATGACAAATGCGCCGTTAACATGGGATACGGCATTGAAGTGCTGGCCGATCTCCTCCAGGTTCCCATAGAGGAAATCGGCGAAAGGTCGTTATCGGATTCAGAGGACCCTGAACCGGTTAGCACCACCTGCAATACCTTTGCCACTACAGAAACGATGGGGTTGCTCAGAGAGGGCATGCCGGAACATGAGGTGCTCGCCTCTCATTTGTTTGCCGTGGCTTGGCGACTTTACGCTCTTATCGGGCGGATTTCACCTGAGAAAGAGGTAGCATTTACCGGCGGTCTGGCCAAGAACATGGGTATTGTCAAGAGACTCGAACGGGACATGAAAATGGAGACATCAATGTCTGACTATGACCCGCAACTGGCTGGCGCTATCGGGGCAGCCGTGGTCGCACAGGAAATGCTGGCCAGCAGGTGAGCATATCTTGAAAATGTCAGTCTA
>JAUWYU010000144.1 GCA_030615655.1 Dehalococcoidia bacterium | reverse complement strand
GTGTGATGCTCGGAGTTTGCTATGGGGAAGCCGACACCGGGGAATTTTCCTACGGCATCGCGGTTGAACTCTCTGAAGGAGTCTCGCCGGGTAAGTTTGAAAAAATGGAGATACCGGCGACCACCTGGGCAGTGTTCGATTGCACCCTCGCCAATCTCCAGGATGTCACCAAACAGGTCTTCGGGGAGTGGTACATGTCCACCAGCTACGAGCATCCCGAGGGACCGGACCTCGAGGTCTACCTGCCGGAAGGAACCGACCAGGACATGAAATGCCAGATCTGGGCACCTGTTATGAAGAAGAAGTAAGGATATTTTTCACTCGGTAAAGGGGTGGGGAGTTAAAGCTCCCCGCCCTTACTTGTTATCGCTCAGAGTGACATCCCCGGCGACAACTCTGGTTGAACTACCGTCGGTATGGCGGAGCAGCAGGGCGCCGCTCCCGTCTACCGATTCGGCAATACCTTCAAGCACAGTACCGCCTGATTCTACACGAACCCTCTTACCCAGCGTCACCAGCTTATCTCGCCATGCTTGAAAAACAGGCTCTCCATCCGGCAGCGTGAGATACAAACGCTCCATTTCAACCAGAAGGTGCCTGACCACATCCGCCAGCAACACCTTTTTCCCCAGTTCAGCTTTGAGGCTGGTAGTCGGCGCTGAAATCCCAGCAATATCAGAAGGCCCCAAGTCAACATTGATGCCAATACCGACTATGGCATAGACTGCTTTATTACCCTTTACCTCATTCTCTATCAGAATCCCGCACACCTTTTTGCCATCGATGAGGATATCATTAGGCCATTTTATCTGTGTTTTCAGACCGGTAACTGCCTCGATACTGTGAACTACCGCCAGAGAAGCTATCATAATAAGGTAAGGCAGAGAAGCGACATCCGGGTGGAGAATAACAGATAAGGCAATGTTCCCTTCGGGTGATAGCCAGGTGCGCTCTACCCTGCCCCTGCCTTCAGTCTGCTCACCGGCGAGGATAACAGTGCCCCCGGCGGCTCCCCGCTGAGCCTCCTGCCGGGCGACAAGCATTGTCGATGCCAGGCTGGGATAATAGATAACTTTCCGACCGATAAAACTGGTTTCTAAACCATCGGTAATAGAGGCGAGTGTAAATTCTTCTTCCACCATCCCAAAACTATCCCGTAGAACTGAAAAAATGCCAGATAATTATAGATAGATAATACCACAATTCAGACACTTTGTAATATACAGGAATTGTATCCGGGATGATAATGAAGGCTAGACTTTGACTCTGACAAAAGGAAGAATTTGAATACCTACACCGGGTTTTATTTCAAACCTTATGCCTTCCTGCGAATAACGCTCCGCTCCACACAGTTTGGTGACTTCCAGAACCTTTATCACCCGGGTATCCACCTGGCCAGAGGCAAGCATCATATCCTGTGACCTGAGCCTCAGGTAATAATCACTCATCGCGTAGGCGCGAAGAAGAGTCTTTCCCTCGAAAACATGGGTATCCAATGCCAAGGCAATTGTCCGGTCCTGCTCGCACATCTCCTTACATGATTGCAGGAAATCTATCTTGGCTACCGGGCTGACCCGAGTCATAAACGGCGTTGCGGAGTCTATTATGACCAGCTTGAACCGTTCAGGCAGTTCCAGGATATGACTGATGATAAGCTGCAAGGATTTTTCTGCGTCTCTTAATACATTTCTTGAGCCCATTTTATAGACTCGAAGGCGGTCGGTGACCAAGTCGTGTTTGGTATTTAGAGACATGACATCCATCTTGGCGAGCAGAGTCTCGGAGTTATCATCTGCCGAGTAGTAGGCTACGGCACTCTCTCTTGAGCGGAGTACGCCGTAGGCTATGTGTTGACTTATTACGCTCTTCCCGCTTCTGGCCTCACCCTCTATCAGTACCAGAGAGCCTTCACGAATCCCACCACCCAAGGCATCAGCTATGTCCCTAACACCGGTAGTGCCAGGGTCGCTAGTAGTCGTCATGCCCAGCATAATATCTCAACCTCCAATACGCGTTTTATGCAGAATTTCAGAAGTGCTGAAAAACACCAGCCAAGCTAATTTTCAATCCTGTCAACACCCCAGTATAGCCACGAGGGTATGAAGGGAGTATAAACGGCAGGGTAAGGGGAATAAACATTTTATAAACAATTAGTAAACGACTTTTAAAAAGTTTTTGAAATAAAATAAAATTGACAACATGATTGTTTTACACTACAATTACCAATACCAATAAAGCGGATTATAACCGGGGAGGGAAATACCGATGGTAGATGGAGCTGTTGAAGTTGTCTTTTTTGATTCCTGGGCGTGGCTGATTTTTATAGCTGCCGGTCTCATGATGATTCTTCTGGAACTTATCATCGGTATAGAGACCGGGCTTGACCTAGTATTCATCGGCACGGCTTCTATTCTGGGCGGCCTGATAACAATGGCAATGGATTCCTGGGTCTGGACCGCTATTGTCACCGGCGTTATCTGTGTTATTTATGTGGCTGCCGGCCGCAGATACGTGCATAAAAGGATGGCAGTTGCTAAAGAGAAGACAAACATAGATACCATTATCGGTAAAAGGGGCATAGTCCAGAAGGACATCAGTAGAAGCAACGACGGGCTGGTAAAGGTAGGATACGAAGAATGGCGGGCAAGGGCGGAGGAGGACATTAAAGAAGGCGAGGAGATAACCGTCACTGGTATCAGTGGCGTTACTTTAATTGTAAATAAAACAGAAGGAGGTAACCAATAATATGAGTACAGGGGCTATAGTAGTAATCGTCATCCTTGTCCTAGTCTTCATTATCGCGCTTTCCAAGGCAGTTACCATCATCCACCAGGCCGAAAAAGGCCTAACCGAAAGATTCGGCAGATATAAGGAGACCCTGGAACCGGGGCTCCGGATTATCGTGCCGTTTATCGACTCCCTGATATCGAGAATAGACATGAGAGAAACGGTGCTCGATATACAGCCGCAGCCGGTCATTACCAAGGACAATGTCACCGTAACGGTTGATGCCGTCGTTTATTACTACGTGACCGATGCCAAAGCCGTCAGGTATGAAGTGGCTAACTTCTACGTAGCCGTCAGCAAGCTGGCTCAGACCAATCTCAGGAACGTAATCGGCGAGATGAGCCTGGACGAGTGCCTGACATCACGGGAACGTATCAATGCCGCCCTGAGGGAAACTCTCGATGAGGCCACGGACAAGTGGGGAGTAAAAGTGACCAGGGTGGAAGTGAAGGAGATTGAGCCGCCCCACGACATCAGCGAAGCCATGAGCAAGCAGATGAAAGCGGAACGAGAAAAGCGGGCTGTCATTCTGGACGCGGAGGCCTACCGGGAGAAACAGATTCTGGAGGCGGAGGGCGACAAGCAGAACGCTATCCTGGTGGCCGAGGGAGACAGGCAAGCGGCCATACTAAGGGCCGAAGGTGAAGCGCAGGCCATTCAAAACGTATCCGTGGCTGCCGACAAGTATTTCATCGGCAATGCGCAGGTGTTGAAACAGCTTGAAGTTACGCAGGCTGCCCTGCAGGACAATAGCAAGCTTATTGTATCGGACCAGTCGAAGCTGGTTAACGTTCTGGGACTGGCCGAGGCGCTTTCACAGGCGCCGTCAGTCGGTAAGAAAAAGGCAGAGTAATATACAAGCCAATATTGACAATGGCACCTAATTGTGATATGATTTTTATGCTTTAAAGGAAGCATTTAGTACCTTAACAACTGGATAGCGGAAGGAAGGTTCAATAAGAGCCAACGTTTTTTTGGAGAGTTTGATCCCGGCTCAGGATAAACGCTGGCGGTGTGCTTTATGCATGCAAGTCGAACGCCCCCGATTTATCGGGGGAGTGGCGGACGGGTGAGTAACACGTAAGTAACCTGCCCTTAAGTGGGGGATAACTCTGAGAAATCGGAGCTAATACCGCATGTGGTGGTGATGGTAAAGCATTATCACTAAAGCTTTCGGGCGCTTGAGGAGGGGCTTGCGGCCGATTAGCTAGTTGGTGAGGTAACGGCCTACCAAGGCGACGATCGGTAGCTGGTTTGAGAGGACGGCCAGCCACACTGGAACTGAGACACGGTCCAGACTCCTACGGGAGGCAGCAGCAAGGAATATTGGGCAATGGGCGAAAGCCTGACCCAGCGAC
>JAUWYU010000051.1 GCA_030615655.1 Dehalococcoidia bacterium | reverse complement strand
ACCTTGGTTCGCCTACCTTAGTTCCCCTTGACAGTTGCTACGTTTGGACTGATAATTCCCATATATGAATATTTATGCCTTATTCCCGTTAATTGCTACCATTGCTTACATACCCCTGCTCTTGACTACGGCAAGCAGCCGTCCCTGGCAGAGGCGTCATACGCTGTTCATCTTGTTCCTCGCCACGGCTATGCTATGGAGCTTGCTTGATTACTTTTTCCGCGGTAACATCTTTCCACAGCATAGTATCATCGTGTGGAAAGCCACTCTAATAAGTATTCCCCTGATGGTCGTGCAATTCCACTGCTTTACCTCTTCATTCTTCCCTCGGAGGCAGGGGCGCTGGTTACCCTTTGCCTATGGTTCGCTTGTCATTTTAGTAATTCTTATTGTCTTTGGTTACATAGGTGAAGATGTTATTGTCGAGGGTAACAAATTTTACCCCAAATATGGCATCGGGATAATCTTCCTAGCTACTCCTCTCCTGACCATAGCAGCTAGAAACCTCTATGTCTTCTGGAAAATGCTCAGAAGTTTAGATAATCCGACACTGTATAATCAAATCCTTTCTCTGACTCTGGGTATCTCCGTTCTGGTTGTATTCATGTTTACGGCTCTCCTCCCTTGGGGTAAAGAGTTCCCGTTAAGCCATTTTGGTAATATTATCAATGCCTTCATTCTCAGTTATGCCGTTATCCGGCATCAGTTGGTAGACATCAGGCTCGTTATACGGCAGGGTACGGCCTGGATAGGCCTGGGGATTGTCGGTGTTGTCAGCTACTGGCTCTTACTTGTTATTCTTCATGCTGTGTTCAATTTTGAACTGAGCTTAACAGCTTCCTTTGTAGCTACCGGAGCCGGGTTCCTTGCCGCTCTATTCATTTATCGGTTGCGCGGCTCGTTCTTCAAAATGATGAGCCGGGCTTTCCAGGGTCCGAGCTATGATTATCGTCAGAAACTGTCTGACTTTATAAACATGATACATAATATTTTCAGCCTCAAGGAACAGGGCGGTGAATTGCTGGCACTGATTACCAGAGCCATCGGCATTAAGCAGGCAAGTCTCCTTTTCCCTGAAGTCGGCAGTGAGGATTTCAATACGCAGTTTGCCGAGCCTGATGACCAGAATAATAAACTGTCAAATCTAAAACTTATAGAGGGCAATCCTATCATAAAGTATTTGGAACGAGAGCAGAAGCCCTTGTCTCGAGAGAACCTGTCTCTCCTTCCCATTTTCTTAGGTATGTGGTCACAGGAAAAGGAGGAGATACAATCAAAAGATATTGAGATACTCATGCCTTTGATAAGCCGTGACCGGATGATAGCTATTCTGGTACTCGGGAAAAAGCTATCCGGCAGGTATTCGCTTGAGGACTTCAATTTACTTGAGGATGTTACCAGCCGGGTAGCCGTGAGCATGGAGAAGGAATACCTTCGGGAGCAACTCAGGGAACGCGAAGAAGAGTTGTCGATAATTAACCGTTCCAGCGCCATTATTACCTCCAGTCTGGATATTCAGGAGATATACGGCAGCTTTATCGAAGAACTGAAAAAGGTGGTTGACGTCAGCTGGGCGTCAATTGTTCTCGTTGAAGAGGGCGATCTGTGTTGTACGGCATTATCCTCCCTGGAAGGGTCGGCCTACCAGGTGGGAGAGAAAGTGCCGATGCAAGGAACCGGTACGGGATGGGTGGTCAGTAATAAAAAAACCTTAGTCGAGCCTGACCTGTCGCAGGAAAGTCACTTCAGCACCGGGGAGAATTTTTACCAGCAGGGATTACGCACAATGGTTTACATGCCATTGATATCTAAAGGTGAGGCTATCGGCAGTTTCATCATAGCCAGTCGCCAGCCGAATGCCTACAGCCACAGGCATATAAAGCTCCTCGAGCAGCTCGCCTCACAGATTGCCATGCCGCTCGAGAATGCCCAGCTCTATGCCAAAGTCGAAGAGAAGGCTCGTATTGATGAACTCACCAGGTTACTCAATCGCCGCACATTAGATGAAATGATTGACAGTGAAATAAGTCGGCACTCTCGCTACGGTGGCGTCTTCTCACTGGCAATCCTTGACCTTGACTCCTTTAAAACATTCAATGATAACTATGGGCATCTGGATGGTGATAAACTCTTGAGACAGGTTGGCTATACTATCAAGAGTGCTATTAGAAATGCTGACCATGCCTTCCGCTATGGCGGTGATGAATTTGCTATTCTTCTACCGCAGACGACTATTGATGCCGCCCTCCAGGTAACCGAGCGAGTCCGTGAAAAAATCGCCTCGGAGATAGATTCCGGTGATACTCAGATTACGGCCAGTATCGGTCTAGCATGCTGGCCGGATGACGGCGTTAGCCATACTGACATTATCGCCGCCGCCGATATAACTCTTTATCGTGCCAAACAAAGTGGGGGCAATCAGAGTTACTACGCTACAGGTACTTTATCACCTTTGCAATTTGTTGAATCAGGTAAAAGTACAGAAGACAGCATAGATAGTAAGTCTTTAAGCGTTATTTATGCATTAGCCGAAACCGTAGATTCCAGGAGCCATTACACCAGCAATCACTCAAAGAAGGTAACTGAATACGCCCTGGGCCTGGGAAAATCTATTAAGCTGAAGCCGATAGAAATGAGCCGACTGGAGACATGCACTTTGTTACATGATATCGGTAAGGTTTGCATTAGTGATACAATATTAAATAAGCCGGGTGCGCTTACCGCTGAGGAGTGGGAGATAGTTAAAGCTCACCCCCAACTGGGTGCAGCCATAGCCAGCCGTGTCTCCCAATTGGCTCCCTGCGCAGCTGGTATTCGCCACCATCACGAGTGGTATGACGGGAGTGGTTATCCCGATGGATTGAAGGAAAATGATATACCCTTGGAAGCACGTATTTTAGCTATAGCCAATGTCTTTGCAACTATGACTTCCGAAAAGCCCTACTCTGATGCCTTAACCCATGGAGATGCCTTAGAAGAAATAGAGAAAAGTGCCGGCAAGCAGTTTGACCCCATTCTTGTTGTAAATTTCCTCTCTATTCATGGAAAAACACTTGCTGCCGCAAGAAAAAAAACGAGGAGGTAAAACAGGTTCGGGCCATTCTCATCGAGGCCTGAACTGAAGTAGGACACATGAACAATAACAGTAAGATACAGGTATTTGTGATTAGTCAACAATCACTATTTCAACAGGCTGTTGAACATGCATTGTCAGAAACCGAAGATATTGCTATCTCGGGCGCTACTGAAGTTAGCGACGAAGTGCTAAAAATTATTGATAATCTGCCACCGGATGTTGCCTTACTGGACCTTGATGGACCATCAGACAGTGGACTTGACCTGGCCCGTAAAATAAAACAACGCTCGCCCAATATCGGTGTCATTGTGCTTACCTCCAACCCCGACGATAACCAGCTCTTCTTGGCGCTCAAAGCCCAGGCGGTAGCTTACTTGAGCAAGGAAATTACTGCGGAACAGCTCACCGATATTATCCGGCGCGTCGGCAAAGGTGAGCACCCGATAAATGAAAGCTTTACTACCCGGCCCAAGGTGGCTGAGCACGTATTACAGCAGTTCCAGGAGCTCTCCGCACGGAGCGAAGCTGAAGCCTTTATATCTCCACTTACTCCCAGAGAGATAGAAATACTGCGGTATATAGCCCAGGGCTATCTTAACAAGCAGATTGCTGCCGAACTCGGCATCAGCGAACAGACCATTAAGAACCACGTTACCTCCATCCTCCGAAAACTGAATGCCAATGTCCGCACCGAAGCGGTAGTCGTCGCCATAAAACAGGGCCTGATATCGATAGACTAAATAATCATACCCGGTACTGCCGTATTCACAGCCCGTAAGTTGATATTAAGTGGTTTCATATTACACTTTTTTAAGGAGGTATTGACAAGACGTAAGCAGAGTAATACACTAAAGCCAAATATTTAAAATAGATATTTTTATGGCAGGGAAGACGATAAGGATGAAATCAGGGCACTGGAACTGCTGCTAGGGCAGTGACTGGTGCCTTTTTTCTATTATTTCGAAGTTGGATAGTGAGGTGAAATATGAAAAAACTGACCATCATGTTTAGTGTAGCTCTAATTATCCTGTTCACGATGACATTAACAGTTGGCTGTCAGCCTCCACAGGCTATGTTCGAAGCCAATGTCACCAGCGGAGAAGCGCTTCTTACGGTAGACTTCACCAACAAAACAGAAACATCTCTTTTTAAGAAAGCTGACGAGTACAAGTGGGACTTCGGCGACGGCACTGCGGCGACCACTACCACTATCGAAGAAACCGTGACCCATGACTACGCCGAAGCTGGTATTTACACGGTCACAATGACGGTTATCAAGTCAGGTGAACCCCCCCAAACCAGCACCATGACTCTAACCATTACCGTGACGCACGGACCCCTTGACAGCGCGTATATGTACCCCAGGACGGTAGAGCTGGATATTGGCCAGAGTCAGGAGTTCACCACTGAGATCCTGGATGCCTACGGTAACCCGATTCTCGAGGCCCAGCTCACCTGGGAGGTAGTGGGGGAGGCAGGTACCATAACCAATGACGGTGTACTAACCGGAGGAACCAAGGCCGGCATCTTTGAAGAGGCGGTAATATTCAGTGCCAGGCTGAACAGCATTTACATTCAAGATATGGCTTCCGTAACGATAAGACCTGACCCCCTGGGTATAGTTACGACTTCCCCGGTTAATGTGACGGCAGGTGAAACTCGACGACTTGGGGTTACCACGACAGACCCGTATGGCAACCCGCTTGACGATGTGGAGGTAACATGGTCAGTGTCTGATGAGTATGCAGGTTCCATAACCAGCGAAGGCATTTTCACCGCGGGTGAAATAGTAGGGTATTTCCCTGATGTGGTTGAAGCTCGCGCAACACAGGACGGTCTGGTACGCACTGCCACGACCTCCGTTAGAATTTCGCCAGGCCCGCTGGAGCAGATGGTCATTGCCCCGGACCCGGCAGAAATGGGTATGGAGATGACACAGCAGTTCGTAGTGGTAGGCGCCGACGAATATGGTAATCTCATTTCCGACCTGAACTTCAACTGGAGCGTGCAGAGCGGTGGCGGCACCATAGATAGTACCGGCCTGTTTACCGCCGGCAACACACACGGTACTTACAACGATACCGTGAAAGTCGAGGCTACCCATGGAGGTGTCACTCAATCCGCTACGGCTGATGTCACTGTGGAGCCGGACCGAATTGTTTTCTTGTCTAACCGGGACTATAACGGCCAAGAAGGTGCATACGATATCTATATTATGACCACAAGCGGCAGTAACCAGGAGCGTCTTACCACCGGCGGCGCATTCGCTTGTCGCTTTTCTTGCTCTCCTGATGGCAGGCGCATTATCTACAGTGATGATGGCAATATTATTGTCATTACCGATGAAGGCGACTGGGACTTCACCCTCATCTCCGGACGAGATCTGTATGACAATGCCTGGTCCCTTGATGGCGCCAAGTTTGCCTTCCAGTCATGGTCATCAGAGCACGACTCGGCAGAAATCTACGTAGCGGATGTGGACGGTGGAAATTTCACCCGTCTGACGTATAACTCGGATTACGAAGACTATCCTGCCTGGTCGCCTGACGGCACCAAGATAGTCTTCGTCTCTGACCGTGATGGCAATTTAGAAATTTATGTCATGAATGCTAACGGCTCCAACCAGCGGCGCCTGACCAACAACAGCATTGACGATGTTGCCCCTGTCTGGTCCCCCGACGGGACGGAGATACTGTTCCAGTCTATAGAAGCTAACTATCTCTGGGGTATATACATTATGAACGCCGATGGTACCAACATGCGCCGGCTCACTCCCACGGATTTCTCTTCCCGCTTTCCTACCTGGTCTCCCGATGGCACCAGGATTGCCTTCCACGGATTCCGTCATACAGACGAGGGGGAAATCTACATAATGGACCGGGACGGCAGCAATATAACCCGCCTGACCAATAACTCGGATAGAGATTATATTCCTATCTGGCTTCCTCGCAAGAGTGGTGTAGAGGTCACCGAGGCCTCGGCAATCCTTCCCAACGTCAGCACCCCCGAACCCATGACGGTAGAGGAGGTGACTGCCCTTGCCCGTAAGGCGGTGGTGCGTATTGTAACGGACTTGGGTACAGGGTCGGGATTCATCATCGACCCTGACGGCCTGATTATGACCAACAACCACGTGATAAGCGACGCCGAGGAGATAACCGTGTACCTGGATGACGGTACCGAATACACCGGTACCGTCAGGGGGAGAGACCTGGTGCGCGACCTGGCTCTGGTCAAAATCCCGGCGAGCGGGCTGCCCTTCCTGGAGATAGGAGACCTCAGTGGTATTGGCTTGGGTCAGCAGATAATAGTGATTGGCTATCCCATGGGTACGGAGACTGTCACGGTTACTACGGGAGTTGTCTCAGCAATTAAATTCGACAGTGGCAAAAACGTCACCTGGATACAGACGGATTCAGTCATTAACTTGGGGAACAGCGGCGGGCCAATGCTGAACCTGCAAGGCCAGGTCATCGGCGTCGTCTCACTTATAGTAAGAGGATGGGCCGTTGAAGGTGTGGGCTACGCCGTCTCCGCCTCTACTATAGATATATATCTATCACGGTTGGAGGCCGGGGAAACAATTACGCAATAGAGGTGCTCTGGTTATTGACAATTATATAAAAAGGACTATAATTAACTCATCCTTATAAGATAGCTCTGAAACAATACGAATTCGGTAGTGGTATTGGGAGTCATTCTGGGGCACTGGGACCGCTTTCATGGTGGTGGTTGGTGCCCTTTTGATTTTTTAGTCAGTTCGTGAGACTGACCAGCAGGATAAGAGCCGATGGACAAATATATACTTAGTAATGAAGGAAGGTCGAGATTTAAGAGGATGAAAATAAGCGTGGATACGGGAATGGCCAAGATAGAAGGCTATGAAATCCTTGATTATCTATATGAACATGGAGCTTCAACGGCGGAAGAAATTGAAAACTACACTGGACTATCTTGGCGTCAGTTGATGGCCAAATTATCGACATTCATACACCACGGACTTGTCGAGGGAATTAACTAACCGGTAACCTGTTTCAGGTAATACATGGTGTACAGCTTTTATGTCTGCACCACTCCCTCCCTCCCAATCGCCGCTTTACTGCACCCTTTGCTCACCAAATTACCTGTGCTAGAATAAACTATAGGTAACATTGTAGGAGCGAAGTTGGTCAGTAACCTTATTGAAGAGCAGCTGAATCGATTGCCCGGCAGCCCCGGTGTTTACCTCATGAGAGATGCCGGGGGAGATATCCTTTACGTGGGCAAAGCCGTCAACCTCCACAGCCGCGTACGGTCATACTTCAGCGCCGGACAGAAGTTACCACCAAAGCTCGAGAGAATGGTGGCGCGGGTGGCTGACATTGACTTCTTCATAGCCGCATCGGAACAGGAAGCCCTCATCCTTGAGCTGAACCTGATAAAGCAATACCATCCCCGCTATAATGTCCGCCTCAAGGACGATAAGACATTTCCTTACCTGAAGATAGATATCAATGAAGAGTGGCCCAGGGTCTATGTCACCCGCCGTTGGGCGCAGGATGGCGGACGCTACTTCGGACCCTTTACCAATACCAGGTCGGTAAAGCAGACCCTCAAAGTGCTGCGGAATATCTTTCCCTTTCGCACTTGCTCTAAAGACATCACCGGCACGGCTCCCCGGCCTTGCCTTGAGTACCATCTGGGGCACTGTCTGGCCCCCTGTACTGGCGCTGTAGGCCATACTGAATATGCCGGGGTAATTAAAGAGGTTATTCTATTCCTTGAAGGAAAACACGATAAGGTAGTGCGTGACCTTAAAGCCATGATGAATAAGGCATCCCGGGCCATGGACTATGAAAAAGCAGCCTTGGTAAGAGACAAGGTTGAAGCCATACATCAGGTCATCGAGGGAGAGAAAATAGCCGCCACCATCAGGGGCGAGCAGGATGTTATTGCCTTTGTCCAGGATAGAGACCAGGCTTATGCCCAGGTGCTTTTCATTCGCAGTAATAAAATGATTGGTCGCGAAAGCTTTCTCCTTCAGGGAACACGTCAGGAAGAACCGCAGCAAATCATGGCCAGCTTTATCAAACAGTATTACGCCTCCAGCCCCAATATACCGCCGTTGCTGCTTCTCCAGTATCCGCTGGAAGAGAAATGGATTATCAGGAACTGGCTCCAGAGCAGGAGGGGGGCCAGGGTTGAGATTCATGTGCCGCGCCGGGGCGGTAAAAAGCAGTTGATTGATATTGCCGTCGAAAACGCCCGGCAGGGCCTGGAGCAACTCAAGATTAAAGAACTGGTTACCCCGAAGTCACTGGACGCCGCTCTGGCCGAGATAGAAAGGGAGCTCAAATTGAAGGGCTTGCCCCTTCGCATGGAGGCTTATGATATCTCCAACATTCAGGGCACTTCGGCGGTAGGCAGCATGGTTGTCTTCGAGCGTGGTAAACCGAGACCGGCTCACTACCGCCGCTTTAAAATCAAATCCGTAGCCGGTGCCAATGACTATGCCATGCTTCAAGAGGTGCTCCAAAGGCGATTCCGGCATAGCGGTAAGAGTGAGACGCCGACCCCGAATACCTGGGCTATCATGCCCGACCTTGTTCTCATTGACGGCGGCAAGGGACATCTAAACGTGGCCTTATCGGTATTGAAGGAAATAGAAAGCTCTATCCCGGTGGCCAGTTTAGCCAAGGAAAACGAGGAGATTTTTCTCCCCCGCAGGAAAGACCCCGTTATTTTACCCCGCTCCTCTCCAGGACTCCATCTGCTTCAGCGC
>JAUWYU010000063.1 GCA_030615655.1 Dehalococcoidia bacterium | reverse complement strand
GTGGCGAAGGCAAGGGCAGTCTACGGTGCCAGAGATACCCGAGTGGAAGGCATGACCGACGAGACCATCGATATATATTACTCGTGCACGCTCTGCCAGTCCTTCGCTCCCAGTCATGTCTGCGTCATCAGTCCTGAGAGGACCGGCCTGTGCGGCTCCTATAACTGGATGGACTGCAAAGCCGCCTACGAGATTAACCCGACCGGGCCGAACCAACCGGTAGAAAAGGGCGAGACCATAGACGCCAAGATGGGACAGTGGAAAGGTGTCAATGAGTTTATCCTCAAGGCTTCACGCGGCAAGATAGACCACTATAACTTCTACAGTCTAGTAAACGACCCCATGACCACCTGCGGCTGCTGCGAAGCTATCGCCGCCGTCCTGCCCATGTGCAACGGCGTGATGACGGTGAACCGCGATTACACCGGCGAGACACCCTGCGGTATGAAGTTCACCACATTGGCCGGGACAATCGGCGGGGGCTTAAGCACCCCCGGCTTCGTGGGCCACGGCAAATACAATACCACCCAGAGAAAGTTTCTCTCCGCCGAGGGTGGTTTATTAAGGATGGTCTGGATGCCCAAGATACTCAAGGAGGAAATCGGCGAACGGTTCACGGCGAGAGCTACTGAACTGGGCGTGCCCGACCTCCTCGACAAGGTTGCCGATGAGACCGTGGGAGTTACCGAAGAGGAAATTCTCCCCTTCCTGCAGGAGAAGGGACATCCCGCCCTGACTATGGACCCGATACTGGGCTAGGAAAGGAGATGGTGAAATGGCACTTACCGGAATAGAAATTTTCAAACTACTGCCCAAGACAAACTGTGGCGAGTGCGGTGTACCCACCTGCCTTGCCTTCGCCATGAACCTGGCGGCTGCCAAAGCCGAACTAACCGCCTGCCCCCACGTCTCCGATGAAGCCAAAGAGAAGCTATCGGAGGCGTCGGCACCGCCTATCCTGCCGGCTACCATCGGCGTCGGCGACAGGGCGCTCAAGATTGGCGGTGAAACCGTCATGTTCCGCCACGAAAAAAGGTTTGAGAACCCGCCTGGCCTGGCTATCCTCGTCAGTGACAGCATGGATGATGCCGAGGTTGATGCCAGGCTGAAGAGATTCAAAACACTGGAGTACGAAAGGGTCGGGCTCACCCTCCGCCCTGACCTGATAGCCATCAAAGCTGATTCAGGAGACGCTGCCAAGTTTGAAGCCCTGGTCAACAAGGTCAAGGGAAAGAGTGACGGCGGCATTATCCTGATGAGTGATAATCCCGATATTCTGGCCGCCGGCCTGAAGGCCAGTGCCGACCGGAAACCCCTGCTGTATGCCGCCACCAAAGATAATCTGGACAGCGTGGCTAACCTAGCCAAGGAGAATGATTGCCCGGTAGCTGTGAAAGCCTCCGGCCTGGAAGAACTCGCCAGTCTGACCGAAAAACTGACCGCCGCCGGTCTCAAGAACATCGTCATTGACTCCGGTGCCAGGACGGTCCGCCAGGCACTTGAGGACCAGATAATCATCAGAAGTACCGCCCTCAATAAGAAGTACCGTCCCCTGGGCTTCCCCTCCATTGTCTTCCCCGGCGAGATGACCGATAACCCCATGAAAGAGGCCGTGATTGCCTCCATGTTCCTCGCCAAGTACGCCGGCATCATCGTCCTGTCCGATTTCCAGGGAGAAAGCCTCTTCCCGCTGCTGGTAGAACGGCTGAACATCTATACCGACCCGCAGCGGCCGCTGGCTACCAAGCAAGGCATTTACGAAATCAACAACCCTGATGAAAACGCGCCGCTAATGGTTACCTCCAACTTCTCCCTCACCTACTTCATTGTCTCCGGCGAGATAGAAAACAGCAAGGTACCCAGCTACCTCTATGTCAAGGACACCGAAGGTCTTTCGGTGATGACCTCCTGGGCAGCCGGCAAATTCTCCGCCGATATCATCGGCCCAGCCATCTTAAAGAGCGGCATTACCGATAAAATCAAGCACCAGAAGCTGATAATTCCGGGGTACATCGCCGCCGAGAGCGGCAGCCTGGAAGAAGAAATGCCCGGCTGGGAAATCATGGTCGGTCCCAGGGACGCTGCCAACCTCACCCCCTATCTCAAAACCTGGAAAGCATAAGGAGGTAAGATGATCCTTATCGGGGAAAATTTAAACGTCATATCGCAAACCCTCGGCCCGGCACTCAGGGAGAAAGATGCGGGGCCGATTGAAGAAATGGCCAGAGCTGAGACAGAAGCCGGGATAGACATTATTGACCTTAACATCGGCCCAGCTCGCAAGGGAGGGGATGAGCTCATGGACTGGGTGGTAAACACGGTGCAGGCGGTTACCGATAAGATGCTGTCCCTGGATACCACTAACCTGGACGCTATGGAGGCCGGCCTGAAGGCCCGTAAAGGCAGGGTATTAATCAACTCGGTCTCACTGCAAACAAGCAGGCTTGAGAGGGGGCTGGAGCTGGCGAAAAAATATGATGCCGACCTCATCGGACTACTGTGGAGCAATGAAGGCATGCCGCGCGATGTCAACGAAAGGGCGATGCACACCGTTGATTTCGTCTACAAAGCCAACGAGATGGGTATACCCAACGAAAGGATATGGATTGACCCCATCGCCAGCCCGGTTTCAGTGGAAATCAACCAGGTAAAAGCCTGTGTGGAGTTCATGACCATGCTGGGAGAAATTGCCCCCGGATGCAAATCCACGGTAGGGCTTTCCAATGTTTCCAACGGTGCGCCTGACGAGCTCAGGTGTTGGCTGAACCGAACCTACATGATAATGCTGATGCGATACGGACTATACTCGGCTATAGTCGATGCCTTTGACAATGACCTTAAGCAGATAGCCCGGGGGCAGAGACCTGATATCGTTGAACTTGTCCATAAGATGATGGACGGAGAAAAACCAGACATCTCCTCTTTATCCAAAGAGATGGCCAATTACGCCAAGACAGTCAGAGTACTTACGGGAGAGTCGCTCTATTCCCACTCCTGGCTTGAGGTATAGGTTCGCGCTGCCTGTCAACAGCTAACGGACAACCAGGATAAGGCGGCGCCACATACAAAAGAAATGTGTAGTCTATGACAAGGGAACGCTTGACAGTACAAAAACAGAACGTACGCAAATACACTTATGAGCTGGCTTACAAACTTGCCTGCGAGCGACTGGCTTCAATTGATAATATAGAGAAGCAGTGCCGCAATAGCGGCGCTCAGTATATTCGGGCAGAGAAATCCGTAGTCATCAATTATTTAAACGAGACCTACCACATTTCCATTACCGATGGTAACGTGTTATTTACAGGCGACGAAAGCGAAGTGCCGATGCGTGATAAAATCCTGATACTCCACTACTTCATACACGCAAAAGGCACTCCTCTTACCAACACCATTATAACCTTCAAGGAGCTGGTTGACGGTTTTATCTACTACCCGACATTCTACAAAAGAGCGATACAGCCCATTATTAGTCAGTTCGGGAAGGAACCCCATCGATTATTAGAGGTGGCGGAGATGCTGGGCGGACGGAAAGCGGATTACGGTGATATCGCCGTAACCATCGACGCTTTCAAACATGTACCGATAACACCGATCCTGTGGCGGGGTGACGAGGAGTTTGCTCCAGAAGGAAACATCATGTTTGACAGCACTATCTCGGATTACCTGCCCACCGAAGATATTACGGTACTCAGTGAAGTCATAGCCTGGAAACTGGTCAGGCTCTTAAAGACAGGAGGTGATAGCCCTGGTAACAGATAACCTGACCAAAGCCGATATTCAAGATAAATTGAATGATGTTTTCTCCCATTATCACGGCGACAAGCAGGAGCTTATCCCTATCCTGCAGGAAACTCAGGAGCAGTTTCGCTACCTGCCGGCCGCCGCCATGCGGGAAATCGCCAGATTTTTACGCATACCGGAAAGCACCATCTATGGAGTCAGCACCTTCTACGCGCAGTTCAAGCTGACGCCCCTAGGTAAAAAGATAATACGGGTCTGCCGCGGCACGGCCTGTCACGTACGCGGCGCGGGCAAGGTCCTGACCGAAATTGAAAAACAACTCGACATCAAGGCCGGACAGACCACGGACGACCTGGAATATACACTGGAAACGGTAGCCTGTATCGGTGCCTGCGCCCTGGCGCCGACGATGACGATAGAGGGCGAGACCTACGGCAAGATGACGACCAAGAAAGTTGCGGAGGTTTTAGGTGACAGAAGTAAAGTCGAATAACGGGAATAAGCAGCGTACGATATATATCTGCCAGGGAACGGGCTGTGTTTCCGGTAAGGCATTTGAAATTACCGAAGCCCTGAAAAAAGCCGTGGCGGAACAGGGTTTACAGGGAGTTAACACAGATTTTACCGGCTGCCATGGTTTCTGCGAGCAGGGGCCGGTGGCCATCGTCGAACCGGAAGGCATCTTCTATGCCTGTGTCACCGTTGCCGATGTCCCAGAAATCGTTGATTCTCACCTCCGTGACGGCAAACCGGTGGAGCGCCTCTTCTATAAAGACCCCGTCAGCGGTGAGGCCATACCGCACCATAAAGACATCAAATTTTACAACATGCAGCAGCGCATTATCCTGCGTAACTGCGGGCGACTTAATCCCGAAAGAATCGAGGACTACATGGCCACCGGCGGGTATGAGTCCCTGAAAAAGTGCCTGAAAGAAATGACGCCGGAGCAGGTAATCGAAGAAGTCAAACGCTCCGGCCTGAGGGGTCGCGGCGGCGCCGGTTTCCCCACGGGCATGAAATGGGAGTTCTTACGCAACGCCGTCGGTGAGCCGAAATACATGATATGCAACGCCGATGAAGGCGACCCCGGGGCTTTTATGGACCGCAGCACCATGGAGGGCGATCCACATACCGTCCTTGAAGGCATGATTATCGCCGCCTATGCTACGGGCTCCTCTGAAGGTTACATATATATCCGGGCGGAATATCCGCTGGCCGTGAAACGCGTCCGGCTGGCCATCCAGCAGTCCGAGGAAAAGGGATTTCTCGGCGATAATATCATGGACTCCGATTTCAGCTTCCAGTTACACGTCAAGGAAGGCGCCGGTGCCTTTGTCTGCGGTGAGGAGACGGCGCTGATGGCATCCATCGAAGGTAAACGGGGTATGCCCCGTTCCCGACCCCCGTTTCCGGCAACCTCGGGTCTATGGGGGAAACCGAGCAATATCAATAACGTAAAATCCCTGGCCACGGTACCGGTTATCATTGCCAGAGGCGCCGACTGGTACTCGTCAATCGGCACCGAGAAAAGCAAAGGGACATGCGTCTTCGCCCTCACAGGTAAAATCGCCAATAGCGGTCTGATTGAAGTACCCATGGGTATTCCACTCCGTGAAATCATCTACGAGATTGGCGGCGGCATCCCCGGTAACAAGAATTTTAAAGCCGTCCAGACCGGCGGACCCTCCGGCGGCTGCCTGCCGGAAAGCTATCTGGACCAATCGGTCGACTACGAGTCGCTGGCAGCGGCCGGTTCCATGATGGGGTCGGGCGGCATGGTCGTCCTGGACGAGGAGACCTGCATGATAGATATTGCCCGCTATTTCCTCTCCTTCACTCAGGCCGAGTCATGCGGCAAGTGCGTCCCCTGCCGCGTAGGCACCAAGCAAATGCTGGACATCCTGGAGAGAATCTGCCGGGGTGAAGGCAGACACGAAGACATTGACCTGCTTCAGGAACTGGGTAAACAGATTACAGCCGGGTCTTTATGCCAACTGGGTCAGACAGCACCCAATCCCGTCCTGACCACACTCCGCTACTTCCGGGACGAATATGAGGCCCACATCAACGAAAACAGGTGCCCCGCCCTGTTCTGTGCCAATTTAATCTCATTCTATATTCTGCCAGACAAGTGCCAGGGCTGCGGTATATGTCTGCGGAACTGCCCGACGGAAGCTATTGTCGGCGACAAGAGAATGGTGCACGTCATCAACCAGGAGAAATGTGTCAAGTGCGGCACCTGCCTTGAGGTCTGCCCGGAAAGATTCAGTGCTGTGGTCAAGGTCTCCGCAGAAGAGGTAGACGTTCCCAGCGAGCCGATTCCGGTGACAGCAGAAAAACCACAGACATCTACATAAACATCGCAGAATAAGCGAGCGGAGCATGGAAAAGATTAATCTAACTATTAACGGTCAAGAGATTGAAGCTACCAAAGGGATGACGGTGCTTGAGGCAGCGCAGTCAGCCGATGTCTACATACCCACTCTCTGCCACTATCCCGACCTGGAACCATACGGAGGCTGTCGTCTCTGCATTGTGGAAATCGAAAATATGCGGGGACTGCTCACCGCCTGTACCACACCCGCCACCGAAGGCATGCACGTAACCACGGAGTCACCGGCCATCAACGAAGTACGCCGTATGACACTGGAACTGATGCTGAGCACCCACCCCTGCGACTGCCTGGAGTGCCACCGCCGCGAGCGCTGCGGACCCTATGACGTATGCCTGCGCCATGTTGCCGTCACCGACCGCTGTGTCGTCTGCCCCTCCAACGGAACCTGCGAGCTGCAGAAGGTAGTCGACTACATGGTCGTCCGTGAGTTGCGCGTCAGCAAGGATACGAAGTCAGTCCCCGTTGATATCAGTAATCCATTCTTTGATATTGACCGCAATCGTTGCATTCTCTGTGCCCGCTGTGTGCGTGCCTGCCAGGAGATAACTGGCGTCGGCGCGATTGATATGGCCTACCGTGGTTACGCCATGAAGGTGGCTACCTTTGGCGATACACCTCTGATGGACTCGATTTGCCGTTCTTGCGGCGAGTGTATGGTGCGCTGTCCGGTGGGCGCCCTGACACCCAAGGAAACGTTTCATCCGGAGCGCGAAGTGAAAACCATCTGCCCTTATTGCGGAGTTGGTTGTCAGATGTATCTGGGTGTTAAGAATGAGCAGGTAGTCTGTATCCGCGGCGATGAGGAAGGGCCGGCTAACCATGGCCGCCTCTGCGTGAAAGGTCGCTTCGGTATTGCCGAGTTTGTCAATCACCCGGAGCGCCTGACCACCCCGCTTGTCAGGAAAAACGGTCAACTTGAAGAAGCCTCCTGGGAGGAGGCGCTCGCTGCTGTCGCCGGTAAACTAGGAAACTACAAAGGAGATGAAGTGGCCGTAATTTCCTCGGCGAAAAGCACCAACGAGGACAATTACGTCATGCAGAAATTCGTCCGGGCGGTACTGGGCACCAACAACATAGACCACTGTGCCCGTCTCTGACATGCCCCCACCGTGGCCGGTCTGGCCACAACCTTCGGCAGCGGTGCTATGACCAACTCCATCAAGGATATCAATGATGCCGCCTGTATTCTGGCTATCGGCACCAACACTACCGAGGCCCACCCAGTAATCGGCATGAATATCCGGCAGGCTATGCACCAAGGCACCAGGCTTATTGTCGCCAATCCCCTTGAGATTGACCTGGTGCGTAATGCCGACCTGTGGCTGCAGCATCGCTCCGGCACCGACGTAGTCCTGCTCATGGGGATGATGAAGGTCATCGTCGATGAAGGGCTAATGGACTCGGCATTCATCGAGGAGAGATGCGAAAACTATGATATCTTCGAGGATTCACTCAAGAATTATCCTCTGGATACGGTAGAGGGCATCACCGGTGTACCCGGTGAAAAGGTAGTCGAAGCCGCCCGCATGTATGCCGCCAACAGCCCGGCGACTATTCTCTACGCTATGGGTATCACCCAGCATACCCACGGCACGGACAATGTCATGGCCGTCGCCAATCTGGCCATGCTCACCGGCAATATCGGCAAGCCAGGCGCCGGGGTGAATCCGCTTCGGGGACAGAATAACGTGCAGGGTGCCTGCGATATGGGCGCCCTGCCTAACGTATATCCCGGTTACCAGTCCGTTGCCGACCAGAATATTAAGAAGAAATTCGAGGCTGCCTGGAACTGTACTCTGAATCCAAACCCGGGAATGACCCTTACCGAGATTATTCCGGCGGCACATGAGGGTAAGATAAAGGCTATTTACCTCATGGGCGAGAACCCTTACTTAAGCGACCCCGACGCCAGGCACGTCCGGGAGGC
>JAUWYU010000117.1 GCA_030615655.1 Dehalococcoidia bacterium | reverse complement strand
CGCAGTTTGAGATGTTCTCCGAAGGCGACGTTACCATAGGCGACGGTATTTCGGCCTACGAAATGATAGGACAGGGAGATATCGGTACTGGTAAAGTGGAGAAGTTCAGATACGTCGTCCTGGTGCGGGAGAAGCAGATTTTCTGGGTTGGAGTATCCGGAGAGCCAGACCAATTTGACGAGCGGGAGCCGCTGGTAAACGCCGTCATCGACAGCTTCAAACTGCTGCCGTCCTATACCTATGTACCGCCGGCTCCCAGCCCCGGCGGCACCTACACCAGCGCTGAATACGGCTTCTCCATAACATACCCGGCGGGGTGGGCCGACTATACCACCGGCCAATACGACGAAATCATTGACCTTCGGGCTGCGGGGGGAATACCCGAGGTAATGATCAGGACGTGGACTGAAGAAACTACCCTTGCCGAGTCCGCATTGATGCTGAAAAGCATGTTCAGTGAGCAGTTCGCCGACTATGAGTTCCTTTCCGAAGGTGAGATAACACTGGACGACGGTACTCCAGCCTACGAGATTGTGTTCAATGGCACGATGGGGGGCTATTTCCTCACCTGCAAATATGTGATTGTTAGCCCGGAAGCGAATGGCTTCCTTCTAATGGGTTTCAGCCTTCCCGGCAGTTTTGAACAGGATGAACCGGTCTTAGACGAAATAATCGGCAGCTTTCACCTGGAGTAAGTAGCTTCTAGAAAACCGGATGAAGATAATGGAGTTAAACAAGCCTTGAACGGGTGGGTGAAAGGTACTCCCGAAAACATGTGCTGACCAGGAATCTTAATAGGTGGTGATACGAAGTTGAAACTGGTCAAATTCGTTAGCGTCCTAGCTGTTGTGGTACTTCTTCTCATGATATCGTGCGCAGGATCTCCTGAAACACCCGATGTTCCTGCTCCCACCTCTACACCGGATGAGATAGTGCCGGAACCAGAGCCGTCTCCAGCGACGCCTTCTCCGCCACGGGTAGAAATCCTCAGTACCAGCACGTATACCCATCGCGAAGGCCTCATGCGCGGGGGACATATATATAAAGGGGATTTCGTACATATAGTGGGGGAGATGAAGAATCTCGGTGAGGAGAATGTCAAGGTTAAAAAGCTCACACCCGTGTTTTATGACAAAGGTGGTTCCGCGATAGATACCCCCTGGCATTGGTTGTACCCTTTGAGCGTGCTCGCTCCCGGCCAGAGTTCGCCGTTTTTCGTCATCCTGCTCGATGAAGATGCCGGCAGGGAGATGGTAGATTACGAACTTACTCTCGACTGCGAGGTTACCGATGAGGAACCTTTGCTGGACTTGAAATTACTCAGCTCCACCTCGTACATGGAGCCGATGACCGCATACGACCTCTACTGGATAATCGGCGAATATAAGAATACTGGCTCAAGAAATATTGAAAATGTGTGGATATTCGCTACTTATTACGATGCCGGGGGAATGGTGATTGGATATAACTATGCCAAGGCCCCCATGCTTACCGTCCTTCCCGGACAGAAGGCCCCCTTCGCTGTCTCTTCCCAGGAGTACTATATCAAACTGGAGCTTCCCGGAGACCTGGTGCAACGGATTGCCAGTTATGAGCTGGGCTTCTCCTATAAGATAGCTGACGAGGCTCCCTACAGGGAGTTTGAGATTCTCAGCCATAGCTCTCAGCTCACGCAGGAAAAGATTCCAATAATAAATGAAATACAGCCGGTGTTCGAGGTCCTGGTAGAGGTCAAGAATGTGGGCGGCAGCGAAGCGCAAATCGTTGCCGTCATAGTCACCTTCTATGATGCTTACGGAGTAGTGGTTGATGCTTGCTGGGGCCACGGTCCCAGGTATGCCGGGAATCGGATTGGCGGCAATCTCCAGATAGACGACCTGAGTTCTGGTGAAACAGTGCAGTTTAGGGTAAAGATAGAGGGTGACCGAGCTTTGAAGGTCGCAGATTACAGCCTGCAGGTTGCCTGCTATAGGATTTCCGATTAACTGATTAGACTGCCGGAGGAATCGAGTGAGGGATACAGGTACCTGAAAGCAGCCCCTGGATTCCACTTCATCTTGGCTTTATGGCGGCTGAGGAAAAGAAGAGAATGTTGAAACTGGTCAAATTCGTTAGCGCCATAGCTGTTGTAGTACTTCTTCTCATGATATCGTGCGCAGGATGATCTCCTGAGACACCCGGTGTTCCTGCTCCTGCTTCAACACCCGCACCGGCCGCGCCGGCAGAAACTTCGCCGGAGGAAGAAGAATACGAACGCGTTTACCCCGAGATTGTTAGAGGTTTTTGGATGCCTGTTCTTGCCACCGACCGCGGTAAACAAGCCCATTCGGTTGGTGAACCTGAAACAATGAAGGAATTTCACGCAAACCTGGCTGCTTTTCCAGAGCTTCTGCTGTATAACGATGAAGGAGAAATTAATCTGCGTCTTTTTGAGTACAGGCTTCCTATCGTAAGAAGCTTAATAAAAGAGTATCACCGGAACGATATCTCCGTTTTTCTCACGATAGAACCTACGATAGGTGAAGGAGAACCAGGTGCAATACCTGAAAGTGTTTTAAGGAATGATGAGTTTATTTCACAATATGACTAGTGCCTGGAAAAACTTGTCGCCCTTGCCGAGGAAGAGAAAATCGAGTATTTTGCTCCGATGAATGAGCCGGACTGTAAATTGGGGAGCGAAATAGCTGATGAGTGGAATCGAAGAATGCTGCAAATAGTACAGGAAGGTTTCACCGGGAGAATAGTCTATAAGGGTGCACTTTTTCAAGATTCCTGGGGAGAGAAGAAGCCAGACTTTTCAGGTTACAGCTATGTCGGCCTTTCCTTATCCCCCTGGGATTCAAACATGGAGGAGTATCGCCAAAGGGTAAGCGAGAAGCTACAGACATTTCTTGAGTGGTCCGGAGAAGACAACTTTGAACCAGTGATTACCGAGTTCGGTATATGGGGACCGGGGCAGGACATTCCCGAAGAAAAAAAGGCAGAAGCCCTGGCTGTTGTTTTTGAAGAAGGTAGGAAAAATGGAATCAAGACATTTATTGTTTTTGATTCTCCGCCGGGAGAATATACACAAATAAAAGGGACAGTTCTGGAGCCAAAGGTCAAAGAATACTTTTTGTGGTTGGAACAAAATGAAAGCGAGAACTAAATCAGCCGACTCTCGGTCTAACGAGGTATGGATTGCCAGGACACCTGGTCATTATCCTCGGCCGTCATAAGTACTCTTTAAGCTCAGTAAGCTCTCTTATCCGCGGGCAGTCGGTAATCCCCTCGGAGTAGCCGCCGCGGTCGAGGAGAATTCCCTTCATGCCGGCCCCGTTGGCGCCGATGATGTCAACCTGGTACTGGTCGCCGACATATATCGCCTCCGAAGGCTGTACTCCCGCCCGCCTTAACGCCTCCTGGAATATCTCCCGGTGGGGCTTATTGGAGCCTGCGTCCTGAGATGTGACGATTATTTCCAGCCATGAGGTCAGTCCCAGCCTGTTGAATATGTCGGCCATATCCTGCTCCACGTTGGAGATTAAGCCCAGGACTAACCCCCTCCCCTTGAGGTCGGTCAGGGCTGGCGCCACGTCATCATAGAGCACCAGGTTCATTTTAAACTGCTGCATCTTCCCCAGCAGGCCGAGGACGAGCTTTTTATCGGCTTCAATACCGGCTTCCCTGAGCACTATTCCCTGGTACTGGGCGTAGAGCTCCATCCTTTCTTCCTGTGACCGATAGCTCAAAGGACGGCGGGCAATCTCCCCGTAGATGAATTCTTCAGCAGCTACCAGGGGCCGGCGGAAGACCTCCGGGCTCACGTTAATACCGAAGTCCTTAAGCGCCTTCGCCACGAGCTCCTCCTGCGGCGGCTCGTAGCGCACCAGCGTATGGTAGAGGTCGAAAAAGACGGCCTTAATCATAAGAACGACTCCCTTTTCTATCTTCCTTCAATCGGTACCATTGTAATTGAAGCCGCCGTATCTGTAAAGGCATCGTTATGAAGTCTTCTTTGGCATTCGGTGGATGACTGGCCCCACTCTTAAAGACCCGTCGCTGGCGGATGTGAAATAACGCCGGATAAAAAGCGCTCTATAGCTTCAGCAAGTCCTCCAGGGGCTCGTCCGGCTGAATCGGGCCAACGACCGCCAGGCGCAGCCGCTCCCCGACCAGTAACTCCCCGGCCACCCGCTGGAGTTCCCCGGCGGTGATGGCATCAATGATGGCGATTACCTCGTCGACGCTGAGAATGTTCCCGGTAAGAATCTCCTGCCCGCCCATCCAGCCGGCCACGCTGCGGCTGTCCTCAAGGCGCAGTAAGAGACGCCCTTTGGATAACTCCTTGGCCTTGGTCAGCTCTGCCTCCGGTGTAGCTTCCTTCAACCGCGAAAGCTCTTCAAGGATAGCCCTGATAGCTACTTGCAGGTTTTTTGTGTCCACACCCGCCGAGACAGTTATGGCGCCGGTATCAAGAAGGTGTTCGGCGTAGCTGTGGATACTGTAGGCAAGACCCAGCTTATCGCGAATCTCCGTAAACAGCCGACTGCTCATGCCCTCACCGAGGATGACATTGAGCAGGTCCAGTTTGAAGCGCTCGGGGTGAACAATCGACAGGCCGGGCAGGGCCAGACATAACTGGGTCTGCTCGGTATCGCGATTTTCAATAAGTACGCGGCGCGCTATTTCACCCTGATAAGGCGCGTAGCCGACCTGCGGCTGTTGTTTGGTCCAGTCCGCCGTTACCTGGCTGACTAGGCTGACCACTTCCTGGTGCTGGATACCGCCGGCAATCGCCAGCACCGTATTATCGGGCTGATACTGACTGCTCAGGTAGTCGAGTATCATATCCCTGGTGATGGCCGTAACCGATTCCCTGGTGCCGGCAATATCGCGTCCCAGGGCATGCCCCGGCCACAGGAGTTCGTCAACGAGCATGGCCACCCGTTGTGCTGGCATATCCAGAGACATGTTAATCTCCTCAACGATGACCTGACGCTCCTTTTCGATTTCGACCGGGTCAAATTTGGAGTTAAGGAGCATGTCCACCAGCACTTCGAGAGCGCTGTTAAAGTGTTGCTGCGCCACCTTGCACCAGTAAATGGTCAGCTCCTTGTCAGTGCCGGCGTTAATGATACCCCCCACGCCCTCAACCACCGTACAGATTTCCGCCGCCGTGGGGCGCGCGGACGTGCCCTTGAAACAAAGGTGCTCAATAAAATGTGAGATGCCGGCCTGTTTATCGGTCTCGTATCTGGAGCCGGCGCCGATAAAGAAGCCTATGGATACCGAGCGGGTATGGGGCATGGTGGCGGTAACCAGGCGCAG
>JAUWYU010000072.1 GCA_030615655.1 Dehalococcoidia bacterium | reverse complement strand
AGGACTACCCCGATGCCAGGGTGGTGCTGCTGGAGCAGAACTACCGCTCCACCGGGATGATTCTGGAGGTGGCTTCGCATGTCATCTCGGCCAGTCCGCAGCGCAAGCCGAAAGACCTGTGGACTGACAACGAGCCGGGTTCACCCGCCGCCGTTATCGAGACCTACACCGAGCAGGAGGAAGCCCAGTTCGTTGTCAGCGAGATTGACGACCTGGTGAGCCGGGGAGAGGTGGAGTCGGGCGACTGCGCTGTGATGTACCGCACCAATGCCCAGTCGAGAGTCCTTGAGGAGGTCTTCATCCGCTACGGGATGCCCTACAAGCTGGTGGCGGGCACCCGTTTCTACGAGAGGCGGGAGGTCAAGGACATCATCGCTTATCTCCGACTTGTCCAGAACCCCTACGATACGGTCAGCCTGCTGCGCATCATCAACGTCCCCCAGCGCGGCATCGGCCAGCGCAGCCTGGACGAGCTTGCCCAGTGGGCAAGGTCGCAGGGCGTCCCCGAGTACCGGGCGCTGCAGCTGCTGGCGGGGTCGAAGGATTCCGGGGTCGAACTTCCATTCAGTTCGAGAACGGTCAAGGTGCTGATTGGTTTCGCTGCCATGATAGAAGGATTCATCGAACGCAGTCGGGAACTGAATCTGGTCGAGCTGTTCGACCTCGTCGTGGAAAGCTCCGGCTACAAACGATATCTGCTGGGTCTGGTGGACGGTGAGGAACGATGGGAGAATGTCCTGGAGCTGCGCACGGTAGCGCAGGACTACCGCGATTTGAACCCGCTGGAAGGCCTGGCGGCCTTTCTGGAGGGCGTGGCGCTGGTGTCCGATGTCGATGGACTCGAGGAAAACGTGAATACCGTTACCCTGATTACCCTGCATCAGGCCAAGGGACTGGAATTTCCGGTGGTGTTTATCGTGGGTATGGAGGACGGCATCCTGCCCCATTTCAGGTCGATTGACGACCCCGAGCAGCTTGAGGAGGAGAGGCGACTCTGCTATGTCGGCATCACCAGGGCCGAAAAGAGGGTGTATCTGGTGCGCGCCTTTCGACGCCGACTTATGGGTAGCAGTGCCGTTAACCGGCCGTCGCGCTTTTTAGCGGATATACCGCCGCACCTGGTTACGACCAGCAGCGTCCTGGAGGGTGAGGACAGCTGGGTGAATGCGACGGCTGAGGCCGGAGATAAATCTGCCGAGCTTAAAGGCGAAGTGCCCGAGTTCAAGCCGGGCGACCACGTTCGGCACGAGCAGTTCGGCGAGGGCGTGGTGGTGAGCTATCAGACTGTCAAGAACGATGCCGAGGTCGTGGTGGCTTTCGATGGGGTCGGGGTAAAGCGGCTTTTAATGAGCTTCGCCAAGATAGAGAAGGTGTGATTCTTACCTTCCCTTAACCACCCCGTCTATTTGATATTTTCCCCAAGCCCCGCCCCTTTTGCTATCTTTTCCCACCCTTACCACCCTCGCATCATCTATGGCTTATCCCGTAGGTTTATACCCCACCCCCCTTTGAGATATCTGTTCCCACCCTACCGCCCAGTATCATCGGTGGCTTATCCCGTAGTTTTTTTGCCCCACCCCACAGGGGGAGTAGCCTGCGAAGAGGGGCGCCAGCCCCTCTTTCTTATTATTCCCCCTCTCCTGTGACACCTCGTCAGGAGAGGGGGATAAAGGGGGTGAGGTAGAGAAAAATGCCCTTTGACTGGATTGGAATAAAAAGTTAAACTCTAAGTATAGTAAAGCCTTGACAAATTACACGGAAACGTGTAAGATTTAGGTAACATGACTATAAAAATCCTGGACAAAGAAACGGTAGCCCAGATTGCCGCCGGTGAGGTGGTGGAGAGACCGGCATCGGTGGTCAAGGAGCTGGTGGAGAACGCTTTAGATGCCGACTCCACCCAGGTTTCGGTGGAGGTGAGGGGCGGCGGTGTCAGCCTGATAAGGGTCATGGATAATGGCAGCGGGATTCCGTCAAGTGAAGTTGAGCTTGCCTTTCAACGACACGCCACCAGCAAGATAAGCAGTACGAATGATTTACAGTCTATCGGCAGTCTCGGATTCCGCGGCGAGGCGCTGCCCAGTATCGCTGCGGTGGCCCGAGTGGAGGTTGTCACCTGTGCCGATGGGGAGTCGGCGGGCACGGGAATCATTCTGGAAGGCGGTGCTGTCACCTGTCGGCAGAACCAGGCGCGTGCCCGGGGGACCACGGTGACGGTGCGCGACCTCTTCCGCAGGGTGCCGGCCAGGTTGAAGTTCCTCAAGTCGGTGCCGACCGAGAATAGCCATATCGCTAACGTGGTCAGTCAGTACGCCCTGGCCTTTCCCGGGGTTGCCTTCGCCCTGTCGATTGATGGGAAGTCCACGCTCAAGACGTCGGGACGGGGCAAGCTGATGGACAGTGTCATCGATGTCTACGGAGTGGAAATCGCCGGCAGGATGCTGGCGCTGGACGATTCGGAAGACAGGTGGTCGGGCGGACCGGCGGGTTCGATACGGGTATCCGGCATGGTCGGCTCTCCGGAGCTGGGCCGCGCCGGACGGGGCTACCTCAGCTTCTTCATAAATCGACGCTGGGTCAGCAGTCGACTCCTCGCCTATGCCGTAGAGGAGGCTTATCACGGACTCCTCATGACGGGCAAGCACCCGGTGGCGATTCTCAATATCTCCCTGCCGCCGCAGGAAATCGACGTTAATATTCACCCCGCCAAGAGCGAGGTGAAGTTCCGCAACGAGTCCGGGGTCTTCCGCGCTGTCCAGAGAGCCGTCCGGCAGACTCTGGTAGCGCAGATGCCGGTGCCGAAAATCGAGGAGGTGGCCACTGCCTACGCTGCCCCTGGTGTGCGGCGACAGGAATTGTGGACGTCACCTGTGGATTCCGGTCGTTCGCCGCCGCCCGAAGCCCCGCAAACTCTGCTCGCCTCCCTGCCGGTGCTGCGGGTCGTGGGACAGGTCCTGAACAGCTACATCGTCGCCGAGGGACCGGACGGACTCTACCTCATTGACCAGCATGCCGCCCACGAGCGTATCCGCTTCGAGAAGGTTAAACAGCAGCGGACGCAGCAGCAGCCGGAGGTGCAGGGACTGCTGGAGCCGGCGACCTTCGAGGTAACTCCCCGGCAGAACGAAATTTTAAAGTCGTGCCTCGAGAACCTGACTGAATTCGGATTCTCCCTCGAGCCCTTCGGCGACCGTACCTATCTGGTGCGGGCGGTGCCCGGTCTGCTCGCCGGGGACAGCTGGCCGGGGATGCTGAGGGAACTGCTCGATGTACTCTCGGGGGAGGCCAGGAGCGACTGGGAGGAAAAGATAGTGGTGTCGATTGCCTGTCATGGTGCCGTGAGAAGCGGACAGGCTTTGAGCGATGACGAGATGCGGGAACTGGTGCGCCAGCTTGAGCAGACCGCCAATCCCCACACCTGCCCCCACGGTCGACCCACCGTTATTCACCTGAGTTCCACGCAGCTGGAAAAAGAGTTCGGGCGGAGTTAGACGTCGTTGTTATCTTTTCCCACCCAAGCCTGCCCGTCGTAGCTTTAGCGTAGGCGGGCCGCCCTCGCACCATCCACGGCTTATCCCGCAGATTTATTATCATCCCCCTCACTCACACGGTGTATCTCGTCCCAGCGCACCATGCCTTCTTCGACCAGCTGGCGGATCTTCTTCTGCTGCGGGGTGAGCTGTCCGCTCCTGCCGGTCTTTATCTCCAGGATTACTATTTCCTCGGGGTCGCCCTTGGCCAGACCCGGGAAGACAATCATATCGATGGGACTCCCGATAAAGCGGGCTTCCGTGGGGTCATATTTGAAGTCGGGCAGGTAGGGCACCATCTGCTCGGTAAATTTGCCCCCCAGCACCGCCCGACTCTGCGTGATGGCTTCTTTTCTGGCCTTCTCCATCTCGACTTCCCATCTCAATAGTTCGGCATCCTGCCACTCACGGAATCTCCTTTCGAACTTCAACCGGGTAATATAGTTGCTCAAAATGATAATCAGGGCGGTGACGACCACGATGATGGCGATTATAGCGGCAATTTCCATAATGGGCCTCCTCGGTTGGCCTTACAGGGCGTTTAAGAGGGTGAGGTTAATGAATACTCCCGATTGAAATTTTGTTGACGCGGTTGTCAGGCTGCTTTTTGCCGACTGCTCCCGGGCTTTATCAGGGGGATGCCGTCGGCGCACAGCGGACATTCCTCCGGTGTGTAGGTTATTACCTCGGTGCGATGGCAGCTGAAGAAGGGGACGCCGAACTCAACCTTCTCCGGGGAGCGGTCGACCAGCACGCCGATGCCCACGATATCGCCGTTCGTTTTATTGACGGCCTCCACGACGTCGCGTATCGAGCCGCCCCTGGTGAAGATATCGTCGACGATGAGGACTCGCTCGCCGGGGTCGATACGAAAGCCGCGACGGAACACCCTGCCGCCGCTCTCTTCCCGTTCGGCGAAGATACCGCGCACTCCCAGTTGCCGGGCGACCTCGTACGAAATGATGATGCCCGGTGTCGTTGGACCCGCCACCACCTGGACGCCGCTTTCCCGAAAGTGGTCGGCAATCATGCCGCAGAGTTCTTCCGTGTATTCGGGATACTGGAGCACCCGGGCTTTTTCCCAGTAGACGGGCGAGTGCAGGCCGGACGACAGCAGGAAGTGGCCCCTCAGTAAGGCTCCCGATTTCTCGAATATTTCCTCAACGCTGTCTGTCACCCTCACCCCCGAACTGTCTTTGATGGATAGCTACGCACAGTGCTTGACTAGGTCCCGGCGTCAGCCAGTTGCTCATCAAGCGGATAATCGGGCACTGTTCCCCAATCATCGGGCGGCCATGTAGATAGCCAGGCTTTACCGATGATGTTTTCGCGTGGCAACAACCAGCCGTTATGCGAGTCGTTGCTTTGGTTGCGGTTATCGCCAAGGACGAAGTAGCTGTCCTCCGGGACTTCCAGCTCCGCCATGGTGTAACGGGGAGGACTCTTGATGTAAGGCTCGTCCAGTTTTACGCCGTTAACATATACGGCTCCGCCCTTAACCTCGACCGTATCGCCGGGTAAGCCGATAATGCGCTTGATAAACTCACCCTGCCGTTCGTTGAGTGATTTAAAGATGACAACACTACCCCTCTCTGGCTCGCCGAACCAGTAGACGGCTTTGTTGACCACCAGACGCTGCCCCTCATGAAAGTTGGGCTCCATGCTGGTCTGGAGGATGACGTAGGTCTGCAGGGTGGCCCGCGCCCCGAGGAAGATTACCACGGCCAGTATGAGGGTTATTAAAACTTCGCGCAGAAGAGTTTTCATAAGATGTTGCCCTTGGCTCTCGCCTAATTATAACTTATTTTTCTCTATTCCGCCAGTCTGGAGGCTGGTTGAGGCGGTTCGACTTGCCCAAAAATGTCGCTGATATTATTAGCTGGAAGAATCAGCGTAAGAGCTTTGAAGAGTACTTGACTAGTGTTGTGGTTTTGTTTTATTGTATACCAAGGTATTCTAGGTGTTTTCTTCGGTCAGGAGCCGTAAGTAGTGGAATTGTTTTATTCGGTATTATTAGCTCTTTTCGCTTTCTGGCTGGGTGCTTTTCCTTTTTCGGTATGTATCGGGCGCTGGTTTCTGGGTAGGGATATAAGGGATTATGGAGACGGTAATCCCGGTGCCGTTAATGTTTTCCGGGCCGGCGGTCAGAAACTGGGTTACCTGGCCGTATTTCTGGATGTGGCCAAAGGCGTACCTTTTGTGTTCCTGGCGCATTCGCTTCTTGGACTGCCTGATTTAGTGGTCGTTGCCGTAGCCGTAAGTGCCATTTTAGGCCATGCCTTCTCGCCGTTTCTACAATGGCATGGCGGGAAGTCGATTGCCATTACTTTCGGTGTGCTTCTGGCGCTGCCCCAGCATGAGATGTTGCTGGTATTCATCGCCTGTATGGTTCTGGGCGCCCTCTTTATAGAAGTCGATGCTTGGGGGGTTATATTTGGTGGCGCCGGTTCGTTGAGTTATCTGGCCGTCACCAGGGGAAGCTCCTGGGAAACTCTCCTGATGCTGTGTATACTGGCGGTATTTGTCGTCAAGCATTTTGAGGAGCTGCACACCTTTCCCGGTGTTAAGGGTAGACTGGTCCGGTGGCTCCAGTCGGTATTAAGGGGAGCTTTGTTCACAATCTAGAAGGACTCAAGTATGTTGTATCAGTTAATAATAACGGCTGGGCTCGTAACCTTTTTACTTAATCTTATCCTCAACCTGAGGAGCCTGAAGACGCCGCGTGCCGACAGTAAAGTGCCCGGGCCTGCGCCTCTTGTTTCTATTCTTATTCCGGCCAGGGATGAAGAGGTAAACATCAGGGCCTGCCTGGAATCTCTTCAGAAACAGGACTATCCCAATTTTGAGGTTCTGGTGCTGGATGATAATTCCGTGGATGGTACGGCTGACATTATTGACGTGATGGCGGCTGAGGATAGCCGTATCCAGCTAATCAGGGGCGACCCCCTTCCCGAGGACTGGGCGGGTAAGCCCTTTGCCTGCTACCAGCTTGCCCTGAAGGCCAGGGGCGCCTGGCTGCTATTTGTTGATGCCGATACGACGCATGCGGCTCATATGCTGCACGGGGTGCTTTCCATAGCTATGAAGCTTAAAACGTCCCTGCTTTCCGGCTTTCCCCGCCAGCTGGCAAGCTCTCTGCCCCAGAAGGTGGCCATACCGGTCCTGTACTTCGTCATTCTGAGCTGGTTCCCCCTGTGGTGGCTCCATCGCTCCAGGAAGCCGAAGCCCTCGCTGGCCATCGGTCAGTTCCTCCTCTTTCCCAGGGATGATTACTGGCGGATTGGCGGGCACAAGGCGGTAAAGTCCAGAATACTGGAAGATGTCTGGCTGGGAGTAGAGGTTAACCGGCATGGCGGCAGGCATGTAGCTATCGACCTTTCCCCCGTGGTCTTCTGTAATATGTACCGGAACCTGGGGGCGATGTGGGAGGGGTTTATCAAGTGGATGTATTCGGTGGCGGCAATATCTCGGGTAGCACTGGTCATGATGCTGGTGGCCGGCTACTTCTTCTTTCTGGCCCCGTTCTACTGGCTCTGGAACGAGTTCTTTGTGGTGACCACGCCTACGGCCTGGCGGGAAGCCGTTATCTTCCAGGTAGCGGTGATACTGTTGATGCGCGGGCTTATAGATAATCGCTTTAAGGAACCGGTGATTTCGGTTATACTCCACCCAATGGGTTTCTGGGTCCTTGTTATGCGCGCCCTCTATGCCGGCGGACGGCTGGTGGTCGGCGCCTGTATCAGCTGGAAGAAACGACTCTACGGCGGGGAATCGACTGTGGAGTGAAAC
>JAUWYU010000153.1 GCA_030615655.1 Dehalococcoidia bacterium | reverse complement strand
TCTCCTGTTTCTTGATATCTGCACTATTATACCTCATGTTATGATAAAGAACCTCTCTACTTGAGTTTAGTTTGTAGTCAAGGAAATTATTCGGTAATATCTTAACCTCACCCCCTTATGGGTAGTGGGGGACATCTCACGGGATAAGCCGCAGATGCCACGAGGGCGGCTTGGGTGGGAATAGATATCTCAGAATGGGGCGGGGGAAGGGGTTCAGATATTTGGGGGCGGGGTGGCGTAAAGTAAAGTCTAGTGTAGCGTACTACTCCAGCACCATATTATCAATCAGCCTGGTCTTGCCGATTCTTACCGCCATTGACACCAGCGCCGGAGGCTCCACTCTATCCAGCTCCTCGAGACTTTCCGCATCGGCGATGCTTATATAGTCAATATCAGCCAGAGGCTCTTTCTCTATGAGTTCCGTCATTTCCTTCCGTATCCTGTCGGCGTTCCGCTCGCCCTCTGACCACCGTTCCTGCGCCAGTTTCAGCGACCCGTATATAACGGCTGCCGCCCGGCGTTCCTCGGGATTGAGATAGGTATTCCGACTGCTCATCGCCAGCCCGTCAGGCTCGCGCACTGTAGGGCATGTGACTACTTCCAGGTTCATATCGAGGTCGGCCGCCATCTTTTTAATAATCACCGCCTGCTGGGCGTCTTTCTGCCCGAAGTAGGCTTTAGTCGGCTGGACGATATTAAACAGCTTGGCGACTACTGTGGTTACGCCGCGGAAATGGCCGGGGCGTGAAGCTCCCTCCAGCCTGCCGGTAATCTCACCGACCTCCACCCGGCTGTCGAATCCTTCGGGGTACATCTCGGCCACCGACGGCATGAAAACAATATCGGTCACGGCTTCCAGCATAGCCAGGTCTCGTTGTGTGTCGCGGGGATAGCCCTTGAAGTCCTCTTTAGGTCCGAACTGTGTTGGATTCACGAATATGCTGACAACCACCGATTTGTTCTCATTTCTGGCTTGCCTCACCAGAGACATATGCCCTTTATGGAGATAGCCCATTGTCGGCACGAAGCCGACCGGCTCTCTAAGCTGCTGTCTCAATTGACGCATCTCAGCGATGCTCTCAATGACTTTCATAAGCACTGTCTATCATGGAAAGGGCAGTGTGAATTATCCGGAGAGGATAAGCCTGTTAATCAAGCCCGGCTAGTACGCTCTCGTCCATGGAAAAGCTCTGGGCTTCGGTAGGGAACTTGCCGGATTGTACCTCACTGTGGTACTCGGCAATTGCACTTGACATAATATCTACAAGCCTGGCATACTGCTTGGCGTGCTTGGGAACGAAGTCCGTATAAGAACCGAGGATGTCATTGATGACCTGTACCTGCCCGTCGCAGCCGATGCCCGCCCCGATGCCGATGGTAGGGATATTTATTTTCTTCGTAATTAGTGCCGCCAGCGGGGCGGGGACTGTCTCCATGACGACCGCAAAAGCCCCGGCTTCTTCAAGCGCTCGTGCGTCTTCAAGGAGCCTGGACGCTACTTCCGGCGTCCTGCCCTGAATTTTATGACCGCCGAACTGGTGGATTGACTGTGGGGTAAGCCCGATGTGACCCATAACCGGAATGCCACAGTCCACGATTCTCCGCACATTCTCGGCGACGGTAACGCCTCCCTCGAGCTTGACGGCCTGGGTGCCGGCTTCCTGGATAAAGCGGGCGGCATTCCTCAGGGCGTCCTCGATACTGACGTGGTACGTCATGAACGGCATATCGCCGATTATCATAGCCTTTTTAGTGCCTCTGACCACGGCCTTGGTGTGGTGCAGCATCTCCTCGATGGTCACCGGTATGGTTGATTCGTAACCGAGAACAACCATTCCCAGGCTGTCCCCAACCAGAATCAGGGGGATTCCTGCTTCGTCAACTATCTTGGCGGTGACATAATCATAAGCGGTGAGCATGGAGATTATCTCACCCTTTTGCTTCATCTCTTTTATCTGATTAATCGTAACTCGCATGATATCTCCTTATGCGAATATAGCTTTATCCAGCTTGTGGACTATCTCGTTGTTCTCATTTACGTACACTATCTTCGGGACGTGGTTTTGTGCTTCCTCATCACTGACATTGGTGTAAGTCAGGATGATTACCAGGTCGCCCTTGACCCCCAGTCTGGCGGCGGCGCCGTTCAGGCAGATATCGCCTCTGCCTTCTTCCCCTTCGATAGCGTAGGTGCTGAAGCGGGCGCCATTGTTGATATTGAGCACCTGTACCTGCTCGTAAGGCAGGATGTCGGTCTCCGCCATGAGCTTCTTATCAATGGTGATGCTGCCCTCGTAATCAATGTTGGCGTCGGTAACACGGGCTCGATGGATTTTACTCTTCAACATAATTCTCATTTTTCTTCCCCCTGAACGTATTTTATCAGTTCGCTTTTAATACGGCCTCCAGTTCGCTGGCCTGCTGTTTGTTGATTCTTCCCTTGGCCAGAGCGATGGGAACGGTTTGCAGGCCGAGTTCCCTATAAGGAGAGAGCAGGGCAGGAGCTTTTTCCTGCAGAGTCTTGAGATGCTTTTTAATGGTGCCGGTATCGCCGCGCGCTATCGGCCCGGTAAGGCATTGGGGTATGCCGATTGTTTCCATGTTGTGGAGCGTGCCGCGTATTAAGGGAAGCAGCGCCCGCGTGGCCTGGTCGGGAGGGACGGAGAATGTCTGCCACAGGTCGGTGGCGAGTTTGACCAGTGTTACCAGGTAGTTGCAGGCAATAACGGCCGCCGCGTGGTAGGCTACCTTGTCACTCGCTTCCAATTCTATCCAGTGTCCGCCCAGGGCGGTAGACATTTCTTTGAGAGTGGTCAGCAGGGGTTCCTCGGCTTCCACGGCAAAAGTCGAACCCGGAATGTTCTCCAGGGCCTGCTCGACGCCGGCGAAAGTCTGTAGGGGATGGAAACCACCGGCCATGGCGCCCGACTCTCGGGCTGGCTCCAGGATGTCGGTCGAATCGGCGCCGCTGCAGTGAACGACACCCTGTCCTTTATGCCAGCGCACCTGAGAGGCCACCGTAGCGATAGTGTCATCGGGGGTGGTGATGAAGACGAGTTCGGCCGTATCGGCTACGTCCTGGTTGCTCTCGACTACACGGCAGCCGTCAACTGCCTTGGCTAGATTCTCGGCAGAAGCCCGACTTCGACTCGATACGCACGTCACCTGGTAGCCCTTGTGGCTCAGCAGAACGGCCAGGGCGGTACCCACGGTTCCGGCTCCGATAAATCCTGCTTTAGGCATTATACCTCTCAAATAAAAACCCTCTCAGACTCAGCCGAGAGGGTATAAATATCTTCGTGACATTTATTGCCGTCTCGGTCGTATCCGATCCAAGCGACTTCTTTTGTTAAGGTTTTACGCTCTAAACTCACCGCCACATAGGTCGATGGTAGCTAATATTTTACCTCATATTTATTGCTTTGTCAATACATATGTACGCACAGTATAATCATAAACAGGGAAGTATTGTCCCAACCAGCCCCTCGTTGTTATCTATTCCCACCCTGCCGCCCTCATATCACCCACGGCTTATCCACTATCTTTCTCCCCCCACCCCAAGAGTTTAAGAGGAGTGCAGACTCCTCTTTCTCTATTTCCCCCTCTCTTCCCCCTTGTTATCTTTTCCCACCCAAGCCGCCCAGTATCATCTTCTGCTTATCCCGTAAAATATCCCTCCCACCCCAGCAGGGAGTATTCCCACCGAGAGGGGGCGCAGCCCCCTCTCAAAATACCTCCCCCTCTCCGACCAGTCGGATGTAACCAGCCACACAGATAAGCGGGTCGGAGATGGGGATTAAGGGGGTGAGGTTAAGATGCAGATAGGTCAAAG
>JAUWYU010000050.1 GCA_030615655.1 Dehalococcoidia bacterium | reverse complement strand
TCTTCCCTACCGGTGCCGCCCTCTTTCTTTACCAGCTTCCATTCCTGCTTCTTGATTTCCTTCTCCAGGATTTTCATCCCGTCTTTGCTGATGGTGTAATGGTCAGGGGTGACATCTCCGGAGACAATCATTTCACCGAGTCCCAGTACAGCTTCAATAGTAATCTTTTCCCTGTTACTGGTGGTGGGCTCTATGGTGAACATAACACCGGCAGACGCTGACTGTACCATATGCTGCACGGGGACGGCGATGCCCACCTTAAAGTGTTCAAAACCCTGTTCCTGGCGGTAGAAGATAGCGCGCGCACCGAAGAGCGACGCCCAGCAGTCCTGGACGGCCCTCACCACGTTTTTTTCGCCCTGCACGTTGAGGAAAGTGGCCTGCTGGCCGGCGAAGGAGGCCTCCGGAAGGTCTTCGGCGGTGGCTGAAGAGCGTACGGCAACGAGGCCTTTGCCCATCTTGATATAAGCTTGCTCAATTTCCCCGGCTATCTCGGGAGGCATGTCGGCATCTTCTATTATCTTCTGGATTTTAGCGGCAATATCCTGGAGCTGTTTGCTGTTGTGAACGTCTACGGGGTCGAGCAGGGACTTGATTTTGTCGGCGATACCTGCTTTTTCGATAAAGTCGAAATAAGTGGGGGCGGTGACGATAAATCCCTGCGGGACGGGAATACCGGCATTGGTCATCTCGCCGAGATTGGCTCCTTTGCCGCCAACGAGGGGTATGTCCTGTTTGGTTACTTCGTTGAACCAGACGATTATTTTTTGGCCTTTCTTCATTATACCTCCGTTTTTTATCAGGATTTACCTGATTTTAACCATAAATATTATACAGGTTTGGTGAAAATTAAAACAAGTGTGTCAACCCCTGAAATATGGCAGGGTAGTGGGGAAATCAGTGATAAATTTTACCGATAATGGAATATTAGTGTATTATTTGACAGGGTTGTTGATATGGGGTTAGAATTTAGAGACACCGGTTGAGAAAAGGGGAGGGAGGCCAGGTCATGATAGAGATGAGTATTGACAGTATTCGGGTAAGTCTGATGAATTACCAGCGCGTGGTAATTCTGAAGGAGAAGGCGTCGGACCGCTATCTGCCTATCTGGATAGGTCCGGCCGAGGCGGACGCGATAGCGGTAAAGCTGCAGGGTGTGTCCGTTCCCCGGCCTTTGACTCATGACCTGCTGAGCTCGGTTATCGATACGCTGGGGGCGGTGGTCAGTTCTATCATTGTCAACGACCTCAAGAGTGACACCTTTTATGCCAAGGTCGTTCTTGATGTGGATGGGAAGCAGGTGGAGGTGGACTCGCGCCCGAGCGATGCGCTGGCGCTGGCGGTGAGGACGGGGGTGCCGATTTTCGCTGATGAATCGGTGCTGGACAAGGCGGGCATCTTGCTGGACGGGGAGACAGGTAAGCCTATCTTCGAAGAGGGAGAGGAGGCTGGTGGCAGGGGAGGAGGGGTTGTCGACGAGGAGATGAAGAAGAAGATGTCGGCTTTCTATGATTTCATTAACACTCTTGACCTGGATGATTTCGATAAGCGCAAGTCTTAGATAATCGCGTCAGAGCCGCTACAGGAGCTACGTTGATGGAAGAGGGTCTGATTAAGAGGATGATAGCTTCGATAAGGTGTGGTTCCTGCGGACAGCACTACGAGGAAGCCCATATTGATATCATTGAGCATAGCGAGGAGCTGTGGTTTCTGAAGGTTATATGCTCGTCGTGTCACGTGGGGTGTCTGGTGGCGGCTATAATCAGGGAAGATGCGAAGCCCGAGGTTATTACCGACCTTACCGAGGCGGAGCTGGAGAGATTCAAAGACCTCGAGGGTGTCAGGGAGGATGACCTGCTGGATATGCACAAGTTTTTAAAGGATTTTGATGGCGATTTCCCCCGTCTTTTTAATCAGGGGTGAATACAGAGTTTAGGAACCCATTTGCGATTCACCGGTAAGCCCTAATATTCAGGGCTTATTTTATTGAGAGGGTATTATCTGTAGCCTCACCCCGTCTTAACCTCACCCCCTTAATCCCTTCAGGGTGAACCTTCAGGATGAACCCCCTCTCCAAACTGTAGATGGTATGAAGACATAGAAATATATGTTTGGAGAGGGGGAAATATTTGTAAGAGGGGCTGGCGCCCCTCTTCGCGAGCTACTCCCCTTGGAGGGGTGGGGGTGGTATCTTACGGAATAAGCCGCAGATGATACTGGGCGGCCAGCCTACGCTAAAGCTACGGCGGGCAAGCCGGGTGGGAAAAGATAATCAAAGGGTTGGAGAGGGGTCAGGGGTGAGGTAAAACCTCTAAAACAAATGCAAATAGAGCCTTTATCCCATGAGTTGACAATTAATGGTTATATTGCTAATATGCATTCAGTTTTACCAACCTGGGAGAAACGGTATTAATTTTTAACTTTGTAAGGAGAGAAGATAATGGCTGTTGACGGGACTTATAATATCGAGATTGACACACCAATGGGCAAGCAGACGGCGAAGTTAACGCTCAAGGCGGATGGGGCTGCTCTTAGCGGCAGCGTGGATAGCTCCATGGGTGGCCTGCAGGAGTTCAGCGGCGGTACCGTAAGCGGGGACGATGTTGCCTGGGAAATGGAGATAAGCGGACCGATGGGCAAGATGAATCTCGGTTACAAGCTCAAGGTGACCGGCGATGACATCTCCGGGGAGATAAAGGCGGGCGATTTCGGGACGTCTCCACTCAAGGGTACGCGCGCGTAGAGAGTTCTGTCCGGGCTTTCTCCAGCGATTGACTTTTATTCTGATGATATCTATTCCCACCCTGCCTGCTTGCGCTAAAGCTCTCGCCTGCCACAGTCGCGGAGGGACGACGAGCAGGTCAGCGAAGGCAAGCCGCCCTCGCGGCATCATTCCCTTTTTACTTTTCCCTGCCCCGCTGCCCCATCTCTCACTCTATTTTAGCCTCACCCCGTATTAACCTTACCCCCTTAATCCCTTCAGGGTGAACCTTCAGGATGAACCCCCTCTCCAAACTGTAGACGGTATGAAGCCATAGAAATATATGTTTGGAGAGGGGGAAAGATTTGTAAGAGGGGCTGGCGCCCCTCTTCGCGAGCTACTCCCCGTGGAGGGGGGGGGTATAAATCTAAGGGCTAAGCTGTGGATGATACGAGGGCGGCCAGCCTACGCTAAAGCTACGGCGGGCACGCAGGGTGGGAAAAGATTAGAAACGGGGGGGTAAGGGGGGAACAGAGCGTTAGTTAAACGGGCTTGACCTGAGGCGGGAGATTCTGGTATCATTTTCATGGTCAGATGTGTTGAGGTCGGCATGAACAGGTGGATACCGGCGCTGAGGCTGACCGGTATTGGATTTTATATAGGTACCTGTATTGTGGGGGGGACGTTTGCCGGCCTGTGGCTTGATGACAAATTCAATACTAAACCCATGTTTATGATAGGCGGTATGGTGGTCGGGTTGGTGGTAGCCATTTACGGTGTTTATCAGATGATTCGACCCCTCATGAGCGACAAGCAGGACAAGGAGAATGGTTAGTGGCTGAGCGCAAGCGCGGCTGTCTCGGCTGTTCTTTCCCTATATTAATTATTATTGCCATCGTCACCCTGGCTATCGTCGTCATTGGTTTCCTGGCCGGCCCCCTGGGTGAGAAAATGATAGGTGATGTCGGCCTGCCCAGCTGGCTTAATGTTCCTGCCCCGGACCCGCATCTTCCGGCGCCTGTTTTGTTTCACGTATTCGGCCTGCCGATTACCAATACCATTATTGCCGGCTGGATTACCGTGGTTTTTCTGGTGGTGATAAGCTACGTTATTACTCGTCGTATGAAGATTGTACCGGGCAGACTGCAGGCTGCTTTCGAGTTTCTGCTCGGCTGGGTTTTCGACCTGTGCAAGAGCGTGGCCGGTGAGGAGAACGGACGGCGTTTTTTCCCGGTTATCGTCACCATTTTTCTCTTTGTTCTCTTTAATGCCTGGCTCAGCCTGATTCCGGGCTTCGGCTCGATATTGTTCGGTCATCATGAGTTGCTCCGGGGGGCGAATACGGATATCAACACCCCCCTGGCTATCGCCCTGGTGTCCTTTGCCTTTGTGGAATACTACGGTCTGAAGACGCTGGGGGTTAAGTACCTGCGTAAGTTCGTCAATGTGGGCGTATTTTTCGGAAGCGTCGGCAAAGTATTCAAGGGTAAAGCCAAGGAAGGGCTTTCCGGGTTATTCTCCGGCTTTGTCGATGTTTTCGTCGGCGCGCTGGAGACGCTCAGCGAGTTAATCCGAATCGTCAGTTTTACCTTTCGTCTCTTCGGCAATATGACGGCGGGCGAGATACTGCTGCTTATTGCCGCCTTCCTGGTACCGTGGGTACTGGCGCTGCCGTTTTACGGCCTGGAACTGCTGATTGGCTTTGTGCAGGCCTTTATCTTCAGTGGTTTGACCCTGGTGTTCGTTACCATGGCGGTGACTTCTCATGCCGCCGAGTCACATTAAGAAATCTGTTAAGGTAGGAAATACTCTAAGGAGGACAAAGAATGGACGCAGAAGCAGTCAAATTTTTAGCGGCGGGACTGGCTATCGGGCTGGGCGCCCTAGGTCCGGGAATCGGCATAGGGATTCTGGGTTATGGGGCGATGCAGGGGCTGGCGCGTAACCCCGAGGCAAGAGGCCCGATAATGACCAACATGATTCTGGCCATCGCCATGGCCGAGGCCATCGCCATCTACGCCCTGATTGTGGCTATCATACTTGCCATGATAGCGTAAGTAGTGTTTGTAAGGGGGTAATTATGGAAAACGAAGGACTACCCACTTTTATAGCGGCTATCGTTGCCGCGGTGATACTGGGTGTGATGGTCGTCGCCGGTATACTGATACACGCGGTATTGACGCTCTAGTAAATACCCGGGTAATGAGGAGAATATAGTCATTAATAAACTGTTAAGGGACGTTTGTTTTAAGCAGTCGAGGGGGTAAAAATGGGCGATATTGTTGATAAGCTAGGAATAAGTTTGCCGGTGCTTTTGACGCAGGTTGTAACCTTCATCATACTGCTGGTTATTCTGCGCTTCGTTGCCTATAAGCCGATAATGCGGATGCTTGACGAGCGCTCGAAGCGGGTTAAGGAGAGCATGGAGCAGGCTGAGTCCATCAAGGAGCAGTCGGCCCGCGCCGAGGAAGAGGTTAAGAAGCAGCTGGAGGAGGCTGGTCGGGAGGGGCAGGAGAGAATAGCGCGGGCGGTAAAAGCCGGTGAGGGGGTCAAGCAGAAGGCGCAGGCGGAAGCCAAACAGGAAGCGGAAGCACTTGTCGACAGGGCGCGCACCGAGATACAGCGAGAGCGTGACGAAGCTATCGGGGAGGTGCGTCGTGAGTTTGCCGACCTGACGATAATGGCCGCGGGCAAGGTTATCGACCGCTCTCTTGATAAGGAAGAGCATAAAGAGCTTATCGAGAAGGTGCTGGAAGAAAGTAAAACCGATAAGAAGGAATAAGCGGAATATCGGGGAGATATAATGCCGAGAAAAGCTTATGCCCGGCGCTATGCTCAGGCAGTGTTTGAGATTGCGCTGGAGAGAAAAGAACTGGAGCGATGGCAGTCCGACCTGAAAAAGGTTGTTGAGGCTGTCGGTGACGGTACTTTTCTGGCGGCACTGGAGAGTCCTAAAATTAAAATCGATAAGAAGACCGAGCTTTTATCGGAACGCCTGGGGGACATAAACCCGCTGGTTTTGAACCTGGTGCGTTTGCTGATAACCAGAGCCGGTATCGGCATGATTGGCGACATCGCTGAGGAGTATCAGCGCTTGCTAAATGAATACTATGGAATACAGTCGGCTGAGGTTATTACCGCTATCCCCATTGATGATGAGGATAAGCAGAAGCTGGCCGAGAATCTGGGTGTTCTGGTAGGTGCGAAGGTAGTGCTGAAGTCTGAGGTAGACCCGGAAATAATCGGGGGGATTGTTGCCAGAGTCGGCGGCAAGCTCCTGGACGGCAGCACCCGCAGCAAACTGATGGCCTTGAGGCGAGAGCTGGGTGGTACGGAGAGGAAGCGATAACGAGGTTGACATAACTGTGTGGCAAAGGAGGTAGCTCAGGTGACAACGAGAGGCGAAGATATTGTTTCCATTATCAAGCAGCAGATTGAGCAGTTCGGCACGGCCGTGACCATGGTGGATGTCGGCACGGTCATCGAGGTCGGTGACGGTATCGCCAGAATTCACGGGCTGGCTTCGGCGAAGTATAATGAGCTGCTTCAATTTCCCGGTGATATTATCGGCATTGCCCTGAACCTGGAGGAGGACAGTGTATCAGCCGTTGTCCTGGGGGATTATACGCAGATTAAGGAGGGCGACGAGGTACGGTGTACCGGGCGCATTGCCGAGGTCCCGGTGGGTGAAGCGCTTATCGGGCGTGTCGTTGACCCGCTGGGGCGTCCCATAGACGGTAAAGGCACCGTTAAGTCGGACAAGACACGACCAATTGAGAGGGTAGCGCCTAACGTGGTGCTACGCGCCATGGTAGATACGCCGGTGCAGACCGGTATCAAGTCCGTGGACAGCATGTTCCCCATCGGCCGCGGGCAGAGAGAGCTTATTATCGGCGACCGCTCCACCGGGAAGACGGCCATTGCCCTTGACGCTATTGTTAATCAGAAGGGCGGCGATTTAATCTGCATCTACGTGGCCATCGGCCAGAAGGTATCGCAGGTGGCGCGTGTGGTAGCTACTTTAACGAACTACGGCGCCATGGAACATACCATTGTCGTCACGGCCAGCGCCTCCGATTCGGTAGCGCTGCAATACCTGGCTCCCTACGCCGGCTGTGCCATGGGCGAGGAGTTCATGGAGCAGGGTAAAGACGTGCTGATTATCTATGACGACCTATCCAAGCATGCCTGGGCATACCGGCAGCTTTCGCTGCTGCTGCGCCGTCCTCCGGGACGCGAGGCGTATCCGGGCGATGTTTTTTACCTGCACAGTCGGCTCCTGGAGAGAGCGGCGAAATACGCTAAAGAATACGGCGGCGGCTCGCTGACAGCCCTACCGATTATCGAGACACAGGCGGGTGACGTATCCGCCTATATCCCGACCAATGTTATTTCTATTACCGACGGCCAGTTATATCTGGAGTCGGACTTATTTAACGCCGGTATCAAGCCCGCCCTGAACGTGGGTATATCGGTATCGCGCGTGGGGGCCGATGCGCAGACTAAAGCGATGAAAAAGGTGGCCGGTCGGCTCAAGCTGGATATGGGACAGTACCGCGAGGTGGCGGCTTTTGCCCAGTTCGGCACCGCCGAGCTTGATAAAGCTACCCAGGCGCAGCTGGAGCAGGGCCAGCGCATCCAAGAAGTCTTAAAGCAATCCCAGTTTGTGCCGGTGCCTCTGGAGAAGCAGGTTATGATTCTCTATGCCGTTATTAACGGCTATCTTGCCGATATCCCGGTGGACAAGGTTACCGCTTTTGAGGCGGACTTCTACAGGTTCATGGAGACGAACCAGGCCGATTTGGGAAAGAAAATCGCGGAAACAAAGGAACTGGATGAAAAGAGCGAGGAGACCTTAAAGAAGGCAATCGAGGAGTTCAAGCAGGGGTTTGCTAAAGACTAAACGCAGGTAGTTGGGAGGTAATTAATAATGGAAAAGCAAATAGCTTTTTGCGGCTTGATTTGCACCGAATGCCCGACGTTTATTGCCACAAAGAATGACGACGACGCAAAAAGGAAAGAGACCGCCGAATATTGGTCAAAGAAATATAACGCTGACATCAAGCCCGGGGACATAAACTGCGAAGGCTGTCTCACCACAACCGGTAAGGTATTTAATTATTGCACCGTCTGCGAAATAAGAAAATGCGGACAGGATAAAGGCGTTGAAAACTGCGCTTATTGCGGGGACTATTCTTGTAAGCAGCTGGATGAATTCTTTACCTTCGTGCCGGAATGTAAGATGACTCTAGATGAAATAAAGCAGGGGTTGTAGCAAAAAGTATGGCTGATATCCGCAAGGTAAGACGTCGCATCAAGGGTGTGACCAACATAGCCAAGATAACGCGGGCTATGGAGATGATTGCCGCCTCCAAGATGAAGAAAGCCCAGGAGCGGGGACTGGCCGGGCGGCCCTACTCGGAGAAGATTGAGCAGGTAATCGCCGACCTGGCAGCGCTGCCCGAGGTGGAACATCAGCATCCCTTATTGCAGCGGCGTCCGGTGGAGAAAATAGCCGTGGTGCATATCACCCCTGACCGCGGCCAGTGCGGCGGGCTCAATGCCAATTTGAACCGGCGTCTGGGGGGTTTTATCCTGGAAGAAACGGCGCCGGTCTGTGTTATTCCCGTCGGCCGTAAAGGACGGGACTTTACGGTGCGGAGTGCCTGTGATTTGCGGGCTGAGTTTACCAATCTTGGCGACCGGCCCGCTTTTCTGGAGACGCTTCCAATATCCCATATTGTTATCGATGATTACTCCAATGGGGTGGTGGATATGGTTTACATATCCTACGCCCAGTTTGTTTCCACCATGGTGCAGAGGCCGGTTATGAAGCCGCTCCTGCCCGTGGAGCCGGCGGCTATACCCAAGGGCGAGAATGTCGATTATATCTATGAGCCGGGCGCGGAGGCGGTACTGGGGGGCCTGCTGCCCCGTTTCGTGGAGATGGAGATTTACCACGCAATTCTGGAGTCGATTGCCAGCGAGCAGTCGGCCAGGATGGTGGCGATGAGGAATGCTACCGACAGCGCCAATGAGCTTATCGGCGACCTGACTCTGCTATATAATAAGGCAAGACAGGAGGCGATTACCAAGGAGCTTCTTGATATTACCGGAGGGGTGGCGGCCCTGGAGTAAATTTACCAGAAGAAACTGATAATTTGTGAGGTTATTATGGCTAAGGGAAAAGTGGTTCAGGTGATA
>JAUWYU010000033.1 GCA_030615655.1 Dehalococcoidia bacterium | reverse complement strand
GGCAACCGTCGATGGCAATGTGTCGCGGGAGTTAATCGAATGGGAGATGGCATTCGCCAGGGGTGGGGCCGGTATTGTGACCATAGGCGATTCTCCTATCGTGAGCGAGATCGCCACGAAAGTCGGCCGCATTCTCAATCTTGGAAAAGATAAAACGGTAACCACATTAAGCAGGCTTGCGGAAGCCATTCAAAGATATGGCGCCAAGGCATCCATCGAACTGACTTACTTTGAACCGCAGCCCCAATATTCACCTACAAATATGACGCTGGAAGAAGTCAAAATGCTAATTGATAGCTATGCCAAAGCAGCTTACCGCTGCCTGAATGCCGGCATGGACATGATCATGATTCATGGTGCCCACGGGCATTTAATCAGCCAGTTTCTTTCTCCCAGAAGGAACTTCCGTACCGATGCTTACGGGGGTAATTTTAAGAACAGGGCAAGGTTTGCCACCGAAGTGCTCGAGGCTATCCGGGATAAGGTGGGCGATGGATTGGCGATTGAGTACCGTATCAGCGCCGATGAACTGGTACTTGGTGGCCTGACCGTAGAAGAGCAGTTGGAGTTTGTCAGAGCCATACAGGATAAAATCGACCTGATACATGTATCGGTGGGCCACTCATTTGAACCTGAGGTTAGTTCCATGATGATTCAACCCACGTACGTTCCCCGTGGTATCAACATCCATTTTGCCGAACGATTTAAGAAAGAGCTAAAAATACCCGTGACCGCACTCGGTTCCATCAACCTTGAAATGGCGGAACAGATAGTCGCGGAAAATAAGGCCGATATGGTGGCCATGTGCCGCGCTTTTATCGCCGACCCTGATTGCGTTAATAAGGTCAAGCAGGGCAGAGAAGACCAAATCAGGCCTTGCGTCCGCTGCAACACTTGTATTGCTCGTACACACAGGTTCTTCCTGCCGGTTCGCTGTGCTGTCAACACGCTGGCGGGCAGAGAAGCCGAATTTGCCAACCTCCCGGCGCCGGCCAGAAAGAAAAAGGTCGTCGTTGTCGGCGGCGGTCCGGCGGGTATGGAGGCGGCCAGAAGAGCTGCCGACCGGGGACATGAGGTGGTCCTGTTTGAAAAAGATGCCCATCTCGGTGGAACTTTGACCATGGCCTCGGCAGCACCCTTCAAGGCAGATATGAAGCAATACCTGGATTGGGCCATACGTACAACGATGGATACTCCTGATATAACCGTAAAATTAGCTACCGAAGCGACGCCTGAAAGGATAAAAGTTGAAAACCCCGATGCCATAATTATCGCTGTTGGTTCCGCACCCGTTATTCCAGAAACCCCCGGTATTGACAGGGAAAACGTTGTTTGGGCGGGAGATGTGTGCTCGGGTAAAGTAAACGTTGGGGAAAGGGTGGTTCTGGCAGGTGCCGGACTGACAGGTTCCGAAACAGCGATGTACCTGGCACAGCAGGGAAAGAAGGTCACCTTAATTGACATGCTGTCCCTGGAGCAAATTGATGCAAACTATCCTTTCGTAGATTTAAGGACTTTGCGGATCATGGTCAATAAACTCAATGTTGACATTATCACCGAAGTAAAACTGGAGGCCATCACTGATACCGGCGCCGTTATTACGGATAAAAACCGTGAAAGAAACGAGATACCCTGCGATACCGTCGTTCTTTCTCTGGGTGTCGAACCTCGTACCGGGGTTGTCAGGATGTTTACGGGCCTGGCTCCCGAGGTATATATTATCGGTGACGGCAACAACCAGATAGGTAATTTGTACAGCGCCACATCAGAAGGATTCTTCGCTGCGATGGAGATTTGATGACAGGATATCGTAGCGTAATCCCGGCATTCTCGCCATCGGTTTCTGGGCGATACCGGTTTCCGTAAGTATTATCAGGTCATTTTTGCTGCTCAGCGAGCGCTTGTTCCCGGTACTTTTTCCACAATTCCATTAATTCCGTTTGGGATGCCGCTTCATCGGGTGAGCTACGTTCCGTAAAATAAACTATTTTCTTAATCTTGAGATCTTTATTCTCATCCAGTGCCAGATGGTAATGGGCGCTAGCCTGTCTAGCGGGCCATACTCTCCCCGAAGGTTCATCGGTAAATTGTAACTGGAATTGCACGACAACGACCATTCGTTTCAAATCAATTACATATTCACGGGGTGTCAGTTCTTCGTGAAGACCGGGATGCACCATAGACATCAAGAGTTCCTCACGGGACGACGGTTGCTTTGTGTTAGCCATATTGTATGGCCAAAATTGAAGGTCTGAGGCAAAATATTTCTCCATATTCGGTACCGTCTTGAGAGGTCCAGCATTTTTATTGAAGGCCTCAAAGTAACCGTCAAACCACTTAACGACGTTATTATATGTCAATTCCATAGGTGTTACCTCCACTTATGATATTGGTTGGCCGGTATTGTTTATTTGTAGCGTTTTCTCCGGCAATGCGGCCTGAATTAAACACAAAGCCGCATCTGGTGCCTCATATTAGATGGAAATCAACCTACCGGCAGCCTGGTATTCGGCGGCGGCGTGTTCTTCATGCCCAGGCGGAATAGCTCGCTGGTATCCTTGTGCTTCCAGTTAACGGAAATTCTCTGCTGGGTGGGGTGGAGCATGGTAATAGCGCCCGGCCGGGGGCACTCCTCGACGCAGCCGCCGCAGTACCAGCATTCTTCAGGATAAACGACGATGGGTGGCTGCTTCTTTTCCGGGTTGGGCATCATGACATCGGTAGGGCAGACATCCACGCAAAGGTTGCAGCCGATGCATATCTCAGGGTTAAACTCAACCGCTTTATTCGGGGTCGGCGGATTGGGTACCATATACGCTTTGTCGCTCATGGCAGTCATTTCTCCCTTAGTATTTGCTTTTTAAACTGCTTATTTCACGCAGTGTTTTTGATAGTTTTCCTCGTAGGAGGAGGCATAGGGCGCCTTGAGGTGGAAGTCCAACGGCAGCTCCCTGACGCTGACTTTATTGTCCTCCTGACGGATGGGCAGGAGTTTATTCCACTCGGGCGGATTCATGGCGGGGTAGTCCAGCCGGTGGAAATCAAGGATGGAATTACTGGCTTTACGTTCCAGTGAAGCCTTGATGACCAGTTCCCCGACCGTAATAAGTGAGTGGCATTCAAGCAAGCGCCCCAGTTCGTGGGGGTTGGAGGCATAGGCCGATGCTAGCTCTGTTGTCTTAAGCTCGTTGAGAAGTCTCAACCCCAGGTTTAGCGTTTGCTCATTCTTGTACTGGCCGCAGTAGTCCCGCATGATACGGGCGATGGCGGCGTTAATTTCCTTCCAGCCGTTGCCTTCCTTGCCCTGCTTTAAGGCGCTATAGGCGCGGGTCTTTTCCGCCTCCACCTGCTGTTTGTCGGCTACCGGCTCCGGTGCTGTTTTCGCATACTCGGCGGCATGTCTGCCTGCGTACCTGCCGGTGGTGTGCGACTCACCGTGACAGCCTCCGCCGAAGAGGTTGCCACCGGCCCCGATGTATAGACCTTTCAGGTTCGTCCTTTGGTTCCAGTCGACCAGGAAGCCGCCGCCGGCCAGACTGCGTATGGTGGGCGGTGTATTAATGCCTGCAGCCCAGAAATTCGAGTGGTTGTATCCTTCCAGCGGCATGACCGGCGCCTGGAACAGGTCTTTATCGGGGTCGAAACCGGCCTTGGTCATGGTATCGTAAATGGGAATGCGTGTCTTACCCTCGTTGCCAACCATCATGCCGAAGATAGACCTTCGTTCTACTTCCGGCAGGCGGGTCAGGTCAGCATAGAGTGGCAGCTTGAACTCGCCCTCGCGTATGCGTTCGGGCAGGTCATGGATAAGGCCATTGTTACGATATTGTTCAAGGTAGTAAGAAATACCTATCCCTTCACCCAGTATGAAATCTTGCCCTTCCGACGGCAGAAAACGCCCCTGTATCTTCTTTATCGGCCTGTTGAAAGCATCGTCCCAGGGTACCTCCTTGCCATTAGCATCGACTATCGGCGTGCCGTGGTAAGTATTGTGGGCGTTGGCCATGCTGTAGGGTGCATAAGCATAACCAGCCAGGCGCCCCGGACTGGTCTTTTCCATGCAGACGAACTCGGCCCCGGCGTTCCAGCCGATGGCCTCGCCGACGCCAGCCGCATTAAGGTCACCCATAGAGCTTGAGGCGGTTACTTCCGGCGCAAAATCGAAGAGACGGCCGACTCCGCCCGTAGCGATGACAGTGGCTTTCGCCCTGAAGACGTAGAACTCACCGGTACGTGTATTGACGGCAGTGGCACCGACGACCTTGGCTCCCTGTTTGCCGCCGGTGGTGAGCAGGCAGGTGGGCATCACCCTGTTATAGATATTCACGCCAACCCGCTTCGCTTCTTCATATAGCTTGACCTTGATGTTGTATCCCCAGACACGGATGATGTGCCTGTTTTTATAATCGTAGGCGAACATCAGCTTTGTCTTTTCATCACGGAAGTCGGCGCCTTTAAACTCATCTTTTGCATCCCGAATCTGCACTCCCATCTTCTCGCAGTCGAGCAGGGTGTCCCAGCTTTCCTTGGTGATGATGTAGCGGACGTGTCCGCCGGTCCAGCCCTGCATGGAGTCGTAGCACGCTTGGGTGTACATTTCCGGGGTAACCTTGGAACAGGGGTTGGTGACGGCGCCGTGCCAGTGGTCGACACCCGCCCCGCCGGAGCCGCTGCGCTTGGCGTGCCCCCTCTCAAGAACGGCGACCTTCGTTCCCATTCGGGCGGCATTGATGGCGGCCTGCAAGCCGGCGACGCCGCCTCCGATAACCAGGACGTCGGAAACAACTTCATTCACTTTGCCGTAGTTAACTGGGTAAGGCCATTCGGGAAGGGCGCCATTTCTTTGGACATAATCATGCCACGTACTCATCTTTTCGTTCTCCTTCGGATGAATATTTGCATATACAGGCCATACCGCTCAGGTCAGTATCTATTTTTCTTTGGATTCAGTTATATCTCGGGGCAAATAATAACAGCTATCTTTGATGCGTAGTGGTCTTTATTCATCGTTAGTTTAGAGTAGACCCCTGAGCCTGGGGTCGAGAGCGTCTCTTAATCCATCGCCAACCATGTTGAAGGCAAAGACCACCAGCATAATAGCCAGACCGGGGGCAAATGAAAGTACCGGGTTATTCCGCAGGTATCTATACCCGTCGGCAACCATGGCGCCCCAGGCCGCCTGCGGTGGATTGATGCCGATGCCGATGAAGCTCAGACCGGCCTCGGCCAGTATAAGGTTCCCCAGCTGCATTGTCATCAGTACTATGAGCGTTGGAAAGGCATTAGGTAAAATGTCTTTTAGCATGATGCGCATGCTACTGGCACCTGTAACCCGTCCGGCCAGGACATAATCGTTTTCCTTGAGGCTGAGGGTCAGCCCGTGAGTTACCCTGGCGTATCCGGGTACGGTGGCGACGCTCAGGGCTATGATAACGTTCTGGATGCCGCCGCCGAGCACGGCGGCGACGACCAGAGCCAACAATATCATCGGAAAGCACATGATTGCGTCCATTAACCTCATAATCAGCATGTTGGTAAGACCGGTGAAGTACCCGGCAATAAGCCCCAGCCAGACGCCGATTACTCCCCCTACCGTAACCGAGATGAAACCAACCATAAGAGCTGTCCTTGAACCGTAGATGAGCCTGCTTAATGTATCCCTGCCGAGAATATCTGTACCGAGGAGGTGTTCCTTACTGGGTTGAAGAAGGGACTCTCCTGGGCCTAGTTTATAAGGGTCGTAGGGAGCCAGCCAGGTGGCGAAGATAGCGGTGAGTAGCAGCAGCAGTAATACAACAATTCCAAAAACCACCACCCCACGCGAAAGGAACACCCTCCGGAATCTCCGCCATTCACTGTAGCGGGGCGGGGTTTCTAGCAACTCCTTACCGGTGGCAAGGTCTTCTACCATACTCTCTAATCTCCTAGCCGTACCGTATTCTGGGGTTCAACCAGCCGTAGGATAAATCGACGATTAAATTGACCAGCAGAACGATTACCGCAATGAGAAAAGTTATGCCCTGGACAACCACGTAGTCCTGGGCGAAGATGCTGCTGACCATCAGTCTGCCCACACCGGGGATGGCAAACACAGTCTCCACAAGCACCGAACCTCCGAAGATGATGCCGACACCTATGCCTATCAGGGTGATTACCGGTATAAGACTGTTTTTCAGAGCGTGTCTCATGATTACCACACGCTCGGTCAAGCCCTTGGCCCAGGCAGTGCGGATATAGTCCTGCCCGGTGACCTCAAGCATGGCCGACCGCATCTGGCGGGCATTGGCCGCCACGCTGAAAGTGGCAAGACAGATGACGGGCATCACCAGTTGGCTGGTGCTTTTCCAGAAACCATCAAACGGCGAAGTGTAACCCGAAATAGGCAGCCATTGGAGCTTGACGCCAAAGGCGTACATCAGCAATATTCCCAGCCAGAAAACAGGGATGGTGATACCGATATACGTCAGGGGGGTGAGTATTTTATCCAGCCATTTGCCCCGCCTGATGGCGGCGAACAGGCCGGCCGGGATGCCCAGAATGGTACCGACTATCAATGCCAGAACACCCAGGTGAAGTGTTACGGGAAAACGCTCCAGCATGAGCGTGCTTACATTTTCGTGATAGAATATAGAGGTGCCGAAGTCTCCCTGGAAGATGCTTACTATCCAGTTGAAGTATTGCATATATATCGGCTTGTCCAGGCCGAACTGGTGACGGAGTTCTTCAATCATTTCCGGGGGCATTGCTTCCAGTTGCGCTGTCTGGGCGATATAGATTATTATAGGGTCTCCGGGTAGCAGGCGCATGATGAAGAAGACCAGCAGAGTCACCAGGAACAGAACGAACAACGCCTGTAACAGTCGCCGGATGATATATGTTGTCATGTTGAATCCTGGTCAGAAATGCATTTTAGCATAAACACATCTTTTAACCGTACCACATAGTTTTTTCAGAGACAAATCCGTGGTCCGGTTTATGAGAATCAACGTTTTTTCTTGTGCCGGGTGATTCACTCCCACCCCATAAATCGGAGCAGGAGCGAATCACCCGGCCTGGTTATTCCAGTTAGCTAGTGTTCTTCCATCCAGTCGTCGTGCGGGGTCCAGATAATGCCGTGAATTAACGGGTAATCGCTGTGAACGTAGGTCTGCATTATCCCCGCTTCGGCGGTCCTCCAGAGCGGGATTATCATGGCATCTTCGCCGGCTTGCCGAATCGCCTCTTTTATCTTGGGCATGGCATCGAGGATACTATCGTACACGGTGGGGTCCAGCGCCTCGGCACATAGAGCCAGGTATTCGGGCGATTTGTAGATGTTGCCGGTCCGGAATGTCATCGGGTCAGGGCCGTAGTGTACAAACAGGTCGGTAGCACTCGGGTTGATGCCGGACATGGTAAATACTATGTCGTCCCAGCCGGTGCCGAAGACGGAGCCGAAATACCTGCCCAGGTCGGCGATATCCGGCTCAATAATAATACCTACCTCACCGAGATAAGCCTGGATAGCGGCAATTTCATCGCGGGCCATGTCTGTGCCCATTATCGTGGTACTGAAACCCTCGGGAAAACCTGCCTGTGCCAGTAACTCCATGGCCCTCTCCGGATCATACGGTCGTGGGTCGTAACCCTCGACATAGCCCGGCCATGTGGAGGAGGCCATTTGATGGAACGCTTCAAACATGCCCTGTCCCATCATCTCCGCTATCGCCGGGCGGTCAAGGGCGTACTCGATTGCCTCGCGTACTTCCTTGATAGCGAAATAGGAATCAGGGTCGGCCGAATTCATCAGGAGGGTAACGAACATGCCGGGCCCCCAGTTTAACTTCATGCCTTTTTCCTCTAAAGCGACTATACTCGGCACATCAGAGACAGCGAACCACATATCGGCTTCTCCCGCCTCCATCATGGCTGCGGCTGTCATGGGGTCGGGTATATAACGGATTTCAATAGCATCAAGATAGGGCATGCCATCCCGCCAGTAGTTATCGTTTTTAACGAATCTAATATGGTCGTCCCGCTGCCAATCATCGACGGTATAAGGGCCCGTGCCTACGGCGTTGACGCGTGCCCACGCTATACGCTCTTCCTCAGTGGTACCGGAGTTCATAAAAGCCGTCGGCGAAATCGGCGACATCAACCCCCAGTTTTCGAGCATATTCCAGGCGAAGGCGTTAAGATGCATCTTGAGAGTATGTTCATCGACAACTTCCATGGAGTCGATATACTGACCATCGGATAGCCGAGCGTTATCCAGTGCCAGCTGGAAGTTCCATCGGCAGGCTTCGGCATTCCAGTCCGTCCCGTCGTGAAACTTGACGCCTTCCCTCAGGTGCCAGGTGAAGGTCAGGGCTTCCGGGTCGGCTTCCCAGGACTCGGCCAGCACCCCGACTATGGTTCCCGATTCATCGCCCCATTCAGCCAATCTTTCTATGACGGGCAACATGTAAAAATTATCCGACGGCGCTTTCTCCGGTCCGTAACCGAGAACATTGGGAATAGCACCTGCAATGCATCTCAGGGTACCGCCCTTCTCCTCTGCCTCACCACAGCTGGCGAAAACCAATGTGCTGGCTAAGAGAATCACCAGAAAAATTAACAAAAGTTTCTTCATCGCTAGTTTTAACCTCCTTTATGGATTTGATTATCCATATGTCGCGTAATTACCCGTCCATCTGTCACCCCCTTCTCATTAAAGGCCTCGGCAATATCGTTGGAAGTACGGCTGGCACTGGCCTTCAACTCTTCTATGACCCCGTTTACTCTCGGTCTTAGGCGGTTTTCGGGTCCTACGATACTTAAAGTCGCCGGGCGGATGTAATTCTTAACCGGGGCAGATATGCATGCAGCTCCGGGAATCCTTTCACCATAGGTGACGCAATATCCCTGTTGCCTGATTTCCTTTAATTGTGCCATCAAAACTTTCTTATCAGTTACAGTGTTCTCGGTAACACGATCTAATTTAATGTGTTTCATAGTTGTTCTCAGTTCTTCATCACTGAGTTGGGAAAGCAATACTTTCGCCGTCGCGCCGATGTATAATGGCCCTAACCTTTTACTCTCTTCAGTAATTCTTAGGTCGTGCTTGCTCGGAATGTCATGCAAAAGCATATAATGCAGTTGGAACATGATACCCAGGTTTACGGTCTCTTCAGTAATATTAGACAAATGTATCATCTCACGAAGAGCATGCATAACCAGGTACTTGTGAGCGGCTATTTGATTTGATGAAAGTTGAGTAACCAGGGGGCCCAGATAATGTTTATGGTTATTGTCGTCTTGAATTGCCCAGTTTAGCTCTTTCAAAATCTGAAGCAATCTGTGTACCGTAGAAGTGCTGTATTTACAGTAACTGGCAATATCGGTGGCGGTGTTAATATCGTTGCTCAAGCAGGAAAGAATATTAGTAGCACGATGAAGCGACGTAGAAGCAGTTGTGGACTTGCTTAAATGTGTGCTATATTTCCGTTGATTGGGATTTTTTTCTCGTTGTAACATTGTTTCATTATATCATGGCCTGTCAATCCATGTTAATCATTAAAAAAACGTCTTCAGCCCGAGGTTTGGTCCGGTTTCTATCCCGCCGAAAAATAAGAATTGGAGTTGATTGAAAATGGATAAGAAATGGATGGAATTAACACCAGATGAAAAACGCGCGGAAAGGTTCAAGCGTTGGCTTTCACCGCCTGATGTCGAATTCTCCAGCCCGGAAGCTGAAGAAGCATATAAGAAGAGAGCAACTAGGTTTATCAGGGCCATCAGACTTGAAGAACCTGACCGGGTGCCGGTTATTCTGCCGGTGGGCACTTTCCCGGTTTACAATGCCGGCATGACACTGAAAGAAGCCATGTATGACAACAAAAAGCTCTGCCAGGCGTACCGTAAATTCTTTAGTGAATTTGAAGCGGACACATTCACCAGCCCCGGTATGGTATTCCCGGGGAGGGCATCCGAGATTATCAACAGTCTCATTTCAAAGTGGCCGGGACACGGTCTTCCCGATAATGCCGGTATGCAGCAGTTTGTCGAGGGTGAGTACATGAAGGCAGACGAATATGATATTTTACTTAATGACCCGTCCGACTTCTGTCTCCGCTATTACCTGCCACGTACCCTGGGGGCGTTAGCGCCTTTCGCGAAGTTCTCGCCCCTCCCCCATATACTGGGCATGCCTAACAGGTTTCTTGCACCGGCCGTCATGCCGGAAGTCCAAGCAATGCTCCAGGCAATTATAGACTATGGTAAAGAGATGGCGAAATGGCAGGAACCAATAGTGGAGTTCAACCGTGAAGCACTGGCAGCTGGATACCCATCCTTTTCTGGCGGCCAGTCCCATGCCCCGTTCGACATTCTGGCCGATACCCTGCGGGGGACTAAGGGAATCGTCATGGATATGTACCGGCAGCCGGAAAAACTTCAGGAAACCATGAAGATGTTGACGCCGATAAATATCGACTGCGGTTTGCAGATGGCCAATGCCTCCGGCAGGCCGATAGTATTTTTTGCGTTACATAAGGGCGACGATACCTTCATGTCGGATAAGCAGTACGAGGAATTCTACTGGCCTACGCTCAGGAAGGTTATTATGGGATTGATTGAAGAGGGTTGTGTGCCGCTGTTGTTCGCTGAGGGAAGATATAATAATCGATTGGAAATCGTAAAGGACCTGCCCAAAGGCAAGGTAATGTGGCATTTCGACCAGACGGACATGACCAGAGCCAAGGAAATCCTCGGCGATACTGCATGTATCGCTGGAAACGTGCCTTCCTCGCTGCTGTGCACGGGCACCCCCCAGGCGGTTAAAGAATATTGCCGTAAACTCATCGAGGTCTGTGGTAAAGGCGGCGGTTTTATAATGACCGGAGGGGCCAGTATCAATAAGGGGAACCCGGATAACCTGCGTGCCATGATGGAAGCCGCCGAGGAATACGGCGTGTATAAATAGAATGAAGCAGTTGTCGGAATGTCACATAACGCTATTTAGTGCAGTCCGAAAATAGTTCATACCGTGTGTTGTTTCTTATGACCCGGGACTCTTATTGATATCTGGTTTGCCTTTAAATGGTTGATATCTTGTGTGAGGAGGCATATAATATGGGCACTCTCACAAGCCAATGTAACCCGCCAAACAAAAGGGGGTGCTATGCCTAAAGAACTTACTCTCCAAGAACTCAAATCGTA
>JAUWYU010000167.1 GCA_030615655.1 Dehalococcoidia bacterium | reverse complement strand
AAGGGGGGTAATTAAGTGTTCTAGATACTGTAGTGAGATCTGCTGCCTCTGGGAGATATCTTTTAATAGAACCGGTCCTTCTCCCTGGTGAAGGGCTAGCTCTAAGAGTGCCCTAGTTCCATATCGTCCTCTAGTGGAAAGTTTCATTGCTCCAGCCTCCTTGTTTACTATTATGACCAACAAAGTATACAATATCATAAGACGGGGTTTTTGTCAATAGTCCCGGTAACTTCTAACGGAATTAAACTTCGTCAATAAAGTCAGAGGGGATTGGATAAACGCTATAAGGCACAAAGAGGTTTAAGTTTTCCGAAATAAGGTGTTGACAAAGTATTCTGCAATAGTTTATACTTCTATTTCGGAGTGGAGAGAGCTTGTTATTCTATAATGTTTTTTTCTTGTTGTTCTAACGGAAAGTTTAGGCTTTCCGTTTTTTTTGTAGTAGATAGTTAAGCTGGTAAATTTGGGAAAAAGGGAATGTAAACATTAAGGAGGTACTATGGAGCTAAACCGGAGAGAATTCCTAAAAGCCTCGGGATTTGGGGTGGGTGGTATTTTTCTGCTTGGAGCGCTTGACCCTAGTGTAGCCTTAGCCAGAGCACCTAAAGAGTTACCACTGAAAAAAAGGATTGGCGAAAAGAGCACTATCTGCCCCTATGACGCATCAGGCTGCGGCTTTCTTGTGGCCGCTGAGAACGGTAAGGTGGTTAACATCGAGGGTGACCCTGACCACCCTATTAACCGTGGAGGTGCCTGTGCCAAGGGCGCTTCAATGCGTCAGCTCTCTGCCGATAACCCCTGGCGCCTGAGCAAGGTTCTTTACCGGCGTCCGGGTGGCACTGACTGGGAAGAAAAAGAATGGGACTGGGCACTGGATACCATTGCCCGCCGGATTAAGGACACCAGAGACGCTGCTTTTATTGAGAAAGACAGCGCAGGTAACATAGTCAATCGTACTGAATCCATCGCCTGCCTGGGTGGCTCGGCCCTGGACAATGAAGAGTGCTACCTGCTGGTAAAGCTGGCGCGTGCTCTGGGTCTGGTCTACATCGAACATCATGCCCGCATATGACATTCCGCCACTGTCGCCAGTTTGGCGGAAACGTTTGGCCGCGGTGCCATGACCAATCACTGGAACGATATCGCCAATGCCGATGTCATCATGGCTATCGGTTCCAATCCTGCTGAAAACCATCCGGCTGCCTTTGGACACATTATGGTAGCCAAGGATAGAGGTGCCAAGCTCATCAGTGTTGACCCTAGATTTACCCGCACCTCGGCCAAGGCAGATATCTACTGCCAGTTGCGCTCAGGAACAGACATCGCTTTCATCAACGGCATGATGAAATACGTGCTGGATGATATTGATGCCAACCCCAACAACTACAATATGATCTACATCACCGAGTACACCAACGCACCGAACCTTATCAACGCTGGTTACAAGGGTCCTGCTGAACTGGACGGGCTTTTCTCTGGCTACGATGAAAATAAAAGGTCATACGATAAATCCACCTGGCAGTATCAGATGGATGAAAACGGTATCCCCAAGAAGGACAAGACTCTGAAAGACCCTAACTGTGTCTTCCAGATTTTAAAGGAACACGTAGCCCGCTATACGCCCGAAGTAGTATCCAATATTACCGGTTGTCCGGTAGACACCTTCCTGGTAGCGGCTAAGGCATATGCCGCTTCCGGTGCTACCGGCAAAGCCGGCACCATTCTATATGCGATGGGCACTACCCAGCACACTTACGGTACTCAGAATGTTCGGTGTTACGCAATGCTGCAGCTCCTGCTGGGTAATATCGGAATCGCCGGCGGTGGCATCAACGCCATGCGTGGCGAGTCCAACGTACAGGGCTCCACTGACCACTGTCTGCTCTACCACATTCTCCCCGGTTACCTGAAGGTGTCCGCTAATACGGACACCACTCTTGACGCCCATATCAAGAGAGCGACACCGACAACGAACGACCCCAATAGCGCCAACTGGTGGGGTAACTACGATAAGTACATCGTGAGCCTGCTCAAGGCCTGGTACGGTGATGCCGCTACTAAAGATAATGAATTTGGTTTCCATTACCTCCCCAAGGTCCAGTCCGGCAAAGACTATTCGCATATTGCTCTGTTTGAGGCAATGGATGAGGGAATAATTAAGGGGTTGATGTGCTGGGGTCAGAATCCAGCCGTCGGTGGTCCCGATGCCAACCTGGAACGGGCAGCCATGGATAAACTGGACTGGATGCTGGTCGCCGATATGTGGCACACCGAGACAGCTAACCACTGGAAACGCCCCGGAGTAAACCCGGCTAACATTAAGACTGAGGTCTTCCTGCTCCCCGCCAAGAATTCCTGGGAGAAAGAGGGCAGCGTCACCAACAGCGGACGCTGGAGCCAGTGGCGCTACAAGTGCGCTGACGGTCCCGGCGAGGCTGATGATGACCTGTGGATGCAGACCGAAATATATCGGAGGCTAAATGAGCTTTATGCCAGTGAAGGCGGACCCAACGCTGAAGCGATTACCAAGCTTACCTGGGATTATGGAGCCGGTCACCCCGACGTGCGAGCGGTAGCCAAGGAAATCAACGGCTATGACCTCACCACCGGAAAGCTTATGGCAACCTTCGGCAAGCTAAAAGCCGATGGCACGACCACTTCAGGCAACTGGCTTTACTGCCATAGCTACGTCGAGCCAGACTTAGAACCAGATGCTCCAATACCCGGTAACCGGGCCAGCCGGCGTGACACAACTCCCGGCCCGTTTAATATCGGGCTTTACCCCAAGTGGGCCTGGTGCTGGCCGGTCAACCGGCGGATTATCTACAACCGGGCATCAGTTGACCTCAACGGTGTGCCCTGGGACAAGGAACATCCGGTCGTCTGGTGGAAAGACGGCAAGTGGGTCGGTGATGTACCAGATGGCGGCTGGCCGCCAATGGCGGTTGACCCGGAGAAGACCAAGTGGCCGTTCATCATGAAGCCTGAGGGTGTATCGAGGCTGTTTGGTTTCGGCAGGGCTGATGGCCCTCTACCCGAACACTATGAGCCGTGGGAATCCCCGGTAGAGAATATTATATCCGGTCAGCAGATAAACCCTGCAATAAAGATCTGGCGGCCTGAAGAACGAGGGGATCCAAGTAAATACCCGATTGCCTGCTCGACCTACCGTCTCTCCGAGCACTGGCAGGGTGGCCAGATGACCAGAAACATGCCCTGGGTAATAGAGGCACAGCCGGAACCATTCTGTGAAATGAGCGAAGAACTGGCAGCCGAGAAGGGCATTGCCAATGGTGATAGGGTTATCGTGGAATCAGCCCGCGGTGAGGTCAACGTGGTAGCTCTGGTAACCAAGCGATTCAAGCCGTTCCAGATGAACGGTCGCAAGGTACACCAGGTAGGCGTTATCTGGCACTGGGGTTACATC
>JAUWYU010000077.1 GCA_030615655.1 Dehalococcoidia bacterium | reverse complement strand
ACTGTTCCCTTGACTATATCGGTGACCTTCATCCAGAACTGGCCGGTATCCGGCTGGGGCTTGGCGATGGGGGTCCAGTCGTTGCCGACGTGCTCGTCCTTGCAGGCTATCTGGCAGTTGTAGCAGCCGTTGCACCTGTTGATATCAATGACCAGAGCTTTCATTATTTCTGTTCACCTCCAACTAATACTCTATCAAATCGCAGCCCGGAGGCCCGATGATAAGGTCTTTTGAATGCCTCGGGGTACTGCTTCCTCAGTTCGTCCATGTTGACCGGCTCTACCTCCACCAGGAAGCCGCTGACCACCATGCCACCACGGCAGTTCCTCGACGTGCCTTTATGCGGTGTGATGGTATTGATGGCGCCGCCCCTGTCAAGTTCTCCGGGGACTATGGGGTCATACCTGGCGCCGTGGTCAACGTAGGCAACGCCGGGCATGATTCTCTCGGTAACGTAGGTGCCGCAGAGGACTACGCCCCTTTCATTGTATATCTTGACGATGTCTCCGTTTTTAATACCTCTCCTGACTGCTTCTGACGGGTGAATCCAGACGGGCTCGTAGAGATAGCCGTCCGGCCCCCTTACCTTGCAGGTTTCGATTTCATGGAACCAGTTAACATCATCGAGTTGGGCATGCACCCGCCACCTGGGGTGGTTGGATATACAGAGCAAGGGGTACTTTTTGGCCCTCTCTAGCAGCAGGCTTTCCTGATGGGACTCGCCGTAGGGAATCCAGTGGGGAACCGGCGGTCTCTCCTCATCATCGGGGAAATGCTTGGCTAAATTCTGGGAATAAAACTCTATCTTCCCGGATGGTGTCTTCAAAGGGTGTTTCTCAGGGTCCTCATAGAAGTCTAACATACCGGCCCGATATTGCTTCCAATTGGGATCCGTAGGGATGACATAGTAGTCCTTTTCACACAAGTCCTCCCAGGTTATCAAGCCTGCCTGTGGTACACCAGATTCGTCGAAACCGGTTTTTATCCATTCCTCGATAGACTTACCCCCGGTGTATTCTTCCAGCAGACCCAGCTTCTCGGCGACGGCGGCTACCGCCTCGTAGTCGCTCCTGGACTCGCCAATAGGCTCTACGCATTTTCTTTCACGGTAAATAGTGGTAAAATGAGCGCCTTCCATCTCGCTTCCGATATCGTCCGTCTCGAATTTGGTGTTGGATGGCAGGATAATATCGGCAAAAAGGCAGTCATTTTCCAGCCACGGGTGCTGGGCGACCATGCACTCGATCTTGGGGCTCCGGTAGGCATCCACGTTCCTGTTGCTGTCATTCCAACAGGTAAGCAAACAGGGTGTATCGGTCCATATCATATGTATTTCGGAACAGCCCGGAACGGGATAAACGTATTTCTTGAACTGGTCTTCAACCGACGACATCTGCTCCGAGCTTCCCCAGATTTCAAAGTGCCCGTCCAGGATGGCGTCATGAATCATGGGCTTGGGGATGATTTGTTTTTGCATATCCGAACCGGGATTATAGCCATGATACGCGGCTTTCACCGCTGGTCTCACGACAGCCCCGGGTGCCAGAGGCGGAACCTCGCGTCCTAAACCTCTGGCGCCGAAAAACGAGCCTCCCACAAAGGTAAGCTGGTGAGCCCCGGGTTTTCCCAGTCCCTGCATTGCCAGTAACAGGACCTCCAGCCGGGCCGGTTCGTGTGAGTACGGCCCCCTGATGTAAGGTCCTCCAAAGCCGTGCGCTACCGTGGTCGTCTTGGACGCCCATTCTCGCGCCAGGGCTTTGATGATACGGGACGGTACTCCGCATAGCTCCGATGCCCATTTGGGGGTCTTGGGAACCCCGTCTTCTTTTCCTAAAACATATTCCTCGAACTTGTCGAAGCCATAAGCATGAGTGGCTATATAATCTTTGTCATAGGTACCATTGGTAATCCACTGGTAAGCGAGGGCAAGCTGCAACGCGGCATCGGTATTGGGCAGCACAGGTATCCACTTATCGGCGTGAACAGCCGCCCCGTAGTTTAAGTCGGGGCAGATATATATGCTTTTTATACCGAGCTCGGTAAACCAGTAGGAATAGAGACTCGGCATCTGTCCCGACCAGAAACCCCAGGGGGTGGTTTCCTGGTCACATCCCTGGAATATAATCATCTCGGTATGCTCGGCCATATCGGGGTAAATATTGGTGAGATAAGACGTATACATACCTACGGGTTCGCAGCCCCAGGCATGTTTGGCTCCCCAGTACCATCCCTCCCAGCTATCCGGATTTCTGATCTGCTGCGTATAACCCCCCAGAAGGTCAAGAAGCCTGGTATTACATCCATGGGTAGAGTGGACAACCTTGGTCTCGCCGTGTCCGTCAGCCTGCAGGAGTATCGTTTCCGGTCCGTACTTTTTAATTACCCTCTTTATTTCGCTGGCTATTATATCTGTAGCCTCGTCCCATGAAATTCTGACGTACTTGCTCGTGCCCCGGTTCTGCGGGTTTCTCTCTCCATTGGGGTCCCAGTCAACTCTCTTAAGTGGATAGAGAATCCGGTTGGGGGAAAATATACGCTTTTTGTAAGCCATCCCGTGTGGAGGTATCATAGACTTCATAGGCGGTTCAAAAACCTGGCCGTGCGCCTCCAGCTTCCACGATTTCCATTCCTCAGGCTTGTACTTCCAATCAAAATGGAATGGTCTAATCCTGATTAATTTACCGTCCTTAACATCGACCGCCGCCATATTTGAGTTATCACCGAAGCTACTCAAACCGGTACCCTTGATTAATGTTTTTTCACCTGTTTCAGGCTTCCCTTTTTGAGCCATGTTACCTCCCTTTCTGTCCATTTCAGTAGTTTTCGGACGAGTCGAGTCTGCAGAAATGATACACTCCAACCTTGGTTCCGGTCAAATCAACCAGTCAGTTTAACTCCTTCCACGGATACACAGGCCAGTTTATATCGATCTTTTTCTATTTAATCACTCCCCTGGGGGGATTACTGGTAGAAGTAAGTAGGAGGCATATTGCGGGTCGTGGTGAATCTGGTGCAGTGTCGTCTTACTGCTGCAGATATGCAGCCCACCGGGTCCGTTATCCATGCTGGCAATCGCTATCTCGACACGGTGACCGGCCCGTAATACATTGGCTATCGGTGAAAGCCCAATGGCATACTCATACACCTTTCCCGGAGTGACCGGCTCATTCTCCGTATGCGGATGCCAGGGACTCCACGGCTCAGACTTGCTCTCATCAACGGCGCGGTGCGACGCCTTGAGCCAGCTCCCCGTCAGCATTTTCTTCGTGCCGTACTGGTCGATATCCCAGAGTATGACATTCCAATTGGTGTCTTCCTGGTCGATGGCGGCGTAGAGGTAGAGGCACATCGGCCCGGTAATTTCCACATCTCTGGTAAATACCGCGGTCGAATACTTGATTGAGTTGACTTCCGAGGTCTCATCAAGGGGCTGCTGAATAAAGATGTCGGGGCCCTCGTTGAATATGGGCGCTTCGGTCATGAGGCGGCCCCGGCTGTGCAGGTGGAACTTCGTCCATTGCGTCCTGGCCAGGGGCCACTCATTCTCGTAATGCCACTCGTTGATGCCGCCAACAAATATTTTAACCGGCGGCTCTTCCATAAAGCCGGTGTCTATTCCCTTGAGCCAGTGGTCCATCCACCGGATAACCTCGTCGTGCAGCTGGTACCAGGGGCGCTCGTCACACAGGGCCAGCGGTGCCAGGATAATCTTTTTGGGGGCATCCACCCCGTTATACATGGCAAAGGCGCCGTCCGGCCAGAAGCCGACCCATGGGCCGCCGGTGTAAAACGGCACCTTGATTTTATCGTACTTTTTATAGGGCGTCCTCTCCCAGTAGAAGGGGCCGTCGTTGGGGTGGAACAGGAAGTCCGCAAAGATAGGGCTCTTTTTGGGATAGCGGAGACAGCTCCAGTAAATGCTGTAGACCATCAGGTCGGGGTCGCTGAGCCGTTCTTCCCAGAGTTTTTTCAGTTCATCGGGGGGCGTATTTTTTACCGTCGCCGAGATGATGTTGTTATGCGCCATGCCGCTGCCGTTGGTGGGGCCGGGGTCCATGCCGCGCCCGCTGAACAGCCGGTACATCAGCGGCTGGATAACGCCTCCCGATGTAGCCAGCTGGCGATAAACGTCACTCCATACCTCCCAGGGGAAGATGGCCTTCAGGTGGGGCGGCTGCTCGGCGGCGGTATAGGCCTGCACGCCGGCAAGGTAGGATATGCCGACCATGCCGACATTGCCGTCGCACCATGGTTGCCGGGCAATCCACTCGATGAGGTCGTAGCCGTCCTCACCCTCGGTGTGGCTGCACACGCCAACATACTCGCCCTCCGAGTCACCACAGCCACGGACATCGGCAATAATATGAACATAGCCCCTAGATACGAAATATTCGGTATTACCGGACTCCATGGTGCCGTCCCACACCAGGGAATTCTCACGCCCCTGAGGCTGCTTTACCGGCAGCACCTGCAAATCCTTGCCGTAAACACACAGCGCCAGCAGGGCCGGGAATTTCCCTTCGGTATCGGGGCGATAGATATCAGCCGCCAGGCGGACTCCATCGCGCATCGGGATAAATACAGTTTCCCTGACCTTAACTTTATACACTGGTTGTGAACCCTGTTCGTGCTTCATATTTCCCCCCATCTTTATCTGTCCACTGCCTTCTGACTTAATATTATAGTATTTAATATCCAACCGCTGGCTTCAACCGACTCGTAGCAAGCTGAGTTGTGTGCGCTTTCAGTATCTATGGCGCAACCCAGTAATGACTATTTTAGCTAGTAAAATAACCCTTGTCAAAGTCCGTTTTTCAGTGGCACAAATTATAGTGTAATCCGTTATTTGACATTATTTTCTCTGTTTGATAGACTTGCTTTAGCCTTTTCCGCGTCTTATTTGATTGAAAGTAACCCCGACAAACTGCTAAACTGAATACTGGCATGGAGATAATGCCTGTGATAGACGAGCTATTTGGAGATGCGAAAGATATATACTTTTGCCTGTTCAATGCCACCACCTTTATTACACGGGACATAAATAGCCAAAATTAGAAGGAGCTTTTGAAATGGAAGTTAAAAAGCAGACTCCTTGCCTTGAGGGGTGGTTTACTATGCCGCCGCAGGAGCCTCAACTTATAGGTAACAGGTGCCAGTCTTGCGGGCATTATTTCTTCCCAAGGGTAACATCCTGCCGGAACCCTCTTTGTGATAAAGCAAAGCCTCTGGAAGAAGTGCTGCTTAGCAGAAAGGGCAAGCTGTTTGCTTACACTATCAATTATTACTCACCCCCTCCACCGTATCATGCGCCGGACCCGTTTGTACCTTTTGGCGTTGCCAGTGTGGTGCTGCCAGAGGGTATAAAAGTTGGGGGGCAGATTCCAAAGGGTGTTGACTTAAATGCGCTGAAGGTAGGCATGGAGATGGAGACAGTGAGGGAGGTACTTTATGAAGATGAGCAGGGCAGTGAAGTCTTGAGCTGGATGTTCCGGCCTGCCAAATCGAAATAACATAAAAATTGACTGAAGCTGTGAACTAGTAAAGGGGGAGAGAAAATGAGAGAAGCTGCCATCATAGGTATAGGAATACACACCTGGGGGAAATTCCCGGAAAAGAGTGTCCACGAACTGAACCTGGAAATAGCCCAGATGGCGCTTAAAGATGCCAATATGGAGTGGAAAGACATACAGGGATTGTTTTGCGGGCAGGACCCCTGGGCTGGCATCCAGGGCATGCTGGCAGGGTCTGTCCTGGCACAAGACCTCGGCTTGATCGGGATACCGGTGACCAATAATTATAACGCCTGCGCCACCGGCGGTTACGCTCTAAGGACAGCCCACCTTTACATAACCTCCGGCCTCATTGACACGGCTCTTGTCATCGGGGGGAGTATCTCACCAAAGGGGGCCTTCGGCACCACCAAGTATGATGAATTTGATGAAACCGACCTTGATAGCCAGCGATTTAGAATCCTCGGGTCAGCCAATTTCACCGGGTTTGCCATGGCAGCACAGAGACGAATGCAACAATATGGACTGACCGAGGAAGACCTTGCCCTGCAAAAAGTCAAGGCAAGCAAGTTCGGCTCGCTCAACCCCAATGCCCGGTACCGGAAAATATACACCGTGGAGGAAGTATTGAACTCCCCTATGGTGGCTTATCCCATACACCTTTATGAGGTATGTGCTACCAGTGATGGGGCTGCCGCGGCCGTGGTGTGCAGTACAGACGTGGCCAAAAAATATACCACCAAGCCGATTATTGTAGCCGGTATTGGGGCTTCATGCCCTCAGTATCCCACACCTGGCTTCGGGGGTTTCGGTAGCGACTTCAGTGAAGTTCCACCCCCGAACGAGAATGATGCCGGCATAAAATCAACCATGATGGCTTACGAGCAGGCCGGGATAGGGCCCGAGGATTTAGACCTGGCAAGTGTCTACGACCTTACCGGGGCTATGGAAATACAGTGGTATGAAGATATCGGGCTCTGCAAGGAAGGCGAGGCTGAAAAACTGATCAGGGAAGGCGCCACGTCATTAGGAGGCAGTATTCCGGTCTGTACCGACGGCGGCTGTACCTCTCTGGGAGAGTGTATTCCGGCTCAAGCCCTCTCGCAGACCTATGAAATAGTGACGCAATTGAGAGGCGATGCGGGGGCAAGGCAGGTTGAAGACGCCAAGGTCGGCTTCTCGGTAAATTCGGGTAAACTGGGCAATTCCTCCGCCATAGTCTACAAGAGATAGAAATATCGGGTCTGTGCCAGCAGGCCCGGAGTTTTATTTGATAAACATACAGGGACTGCGGGCTTTTTCTTACTGGCTTTGCCTGCAGTTCGACCTGATAAAAGGTAGACGAAATACCGCACGCAACATGCTTATGGCTTCAGGAGGATGAAGAATGGATTTTGAGCTTACCCCGGAGGAAAAAGCATTCCAGAAGGAAGTCCGCGAGTTTTTAGACAAGGAATGCAATGAGAACGTTGTTGCCGAGACAGAGTCTATGCTGGGGGAAGGGCCTTACTCCAAGGAGCTAATCAAGAAAATGGGGGCGAGGAACATGCTGGCCCCCAGATGGCCGGAAGAAT
>JAUWYU010000080.1 GCA_030615655.1 Dehalococcoidia bacterium | reverse complement strand
TAGCAGCCGATGGCCACGAGTTTTGCCTCCGGATTCCGGCGATGGGCGAGTCGCAGCATATGGCGCGATTTACGGTCGGCAACGTGCGTCACCGTGCAGGTATTCAGTATATAGATATCAGCGTTATCCGCCGACGCGACCAGCCTGTAGCCGGCTTCGGCAAGCTGGCGCGCCAGAATCTCTATTTCCGCCTGATTCAGCTTGCAGCCCAGACTGTCCAGAGCCACTGTGGGTCTTTCAAATTTACCTCTCATATACCTTACCGCCAGGAATGAATGATTATGTGAACATTATACTGTGCCCGTTCTTAGAGGGTCAAAAGCATATAATGAAGAGTATCTGGTAACCTATCCCCATGACCCCCCCGACTTTGTCGGGAGAAGGGGAGAAAATATTGAGGCCCCGATTATATCGGGGCTCTCGATGCGCACTCCCTGTGGAGGTCGGGGAGGTACACACTCACGTGATAAGCTGCTGATGATACGAGGGCGGCCCGCCTACGCTAACCTGCTCGCCGCTCCTCCAGAGCTTTGACAGGCGAGAGCTACGACGGGCAGGCTTGGGCGGGAATAGATAAGAACGATAAAAACTGATATCCCGTGGCATGGTGAGACAATCCTTCTCCGGAAGGAGAACCGAATGCCCCACGGAATTAAAACACGCTTAGACTTGAAAATACTCTCAAAATATGTTAAAAATAATTGATATTTCACCGCAGGTTATCAACCACCATTACATGAATAAAAAGCAAGGAGGTTGTTACCATTACCAATCATGCTAATAGAGTTGTCATTACCGGTATCGGCGCTCTGACCCCCCTCGGCCTGGACCTCACCACAACCTGGGATAATCTCGTCGCCGGTAAATCAGGGGTTGACTATATTACGCTATTTGACGCCGAGCCTATGGAGACCAAGTTTGCCGGCGAGGTAAAAGGGTTTGAGCCTACCGATTATATTAACCGCAAGGACGCCCGCCGCATGGACCGTTTTGCCCAGCTGGCGGTGGCCGCCGGCTACCAGGCAGTACAGGACGCCAACCTGAAAATCGATGACAGCAATCAGGATGACATCGGCGTTTTTATAGGCAGTGGCATTGGCGGGCTGACCACACTGTTCGAACAGATACAGGTACTACTGGAAAAGGGGCCGGATAGAGTCAGTCCTTTCCTGGCGCCGATGATGATATCAGACATAGCGGCCGCCCAGGTGTCAATCGCGCTGGGGGTAAAGGGACCGAACCTGTGCATCACATCGGCCTGTTCCAGCGGCTCCGACGCCATAGGAGCCGCCTATGAATATATCAAGTATGGCAATTCTCAGGTGATGATAGCCGGCGGCACGGAAGCCATTATTAACCCGGTAGGCATCACTGCTTTTAATGCCCTCAAAGCCCTCTCCACCCGAAACGATGCGCCACAAAAGGCCTCCCGTCCTTTCGATACGGAGCGTGACGGTTTCATTATCAGCGAAGGAGCCGTGGTCCTTATCCTGGAAAGCGTGAACCACGCCTTAAAACGAGGCGCCAATATCCTGGCGGAAATCATAGCCTACGGGGCCACTGCCGACTCCTATCATGTCACCCAGCCGCTGGAAAACGGCGAGGGCGCGGCCAGAGCCATGCAAACCTCTCTGAAAAGAGCCGGGATTGAGCCCAGCGAAGTTGACTATATCAACGCTCACGGCACTTCCACCCCGCTGAACGATGCCATGGAAACCAAGGCAATAAAGACCGCCTTCGGCGAGTACGCCTATAAGGTCCCGATAAGCTCCACAAAGTCAATGACCGGGCACCTAATCGGCTGCGCGGGGGCAATTGAGCCAGCCATCTGCATCATGACGATACAGAAAGGAGTTATACCACCAACGATAAACCTCGATTATCCAGACCCCGAATGTGACCTGGATTATGTACCCAATACCGCCCGCCAGGCCCAGGTTACCACGGCCCTGACCAACTCCTTTGGCTTCGGCGGACACAATTCGGTCCTTATCTTTCGGAGATATGCTGAGGCATAAATTTGAGCCATAATCGCTGGAATCTGCTGCCACCCGTACCGGACCAACAGATGGTCAGCAGTGCCGGCTTTTCTCCACTGTTAGTACAGCTTCTCTATAACCGCGGCGTCAAGAGGCCTGAGGAGTTTCAATCCTTCCTTGCCAGCGACCGGAGTCTATTGGGCGACCCCTATTTGCTCCCGGACATGCAGGCGGCGGTGGCCAGGGTTTACCAAGCCCTGCTTTCCGGTGAATCCATCTGTATCTACGGCGACTTCGATGCCGACGGCATAACGGCTACCGCAGCCTTCGTCCAGGGCTTAACGGCTCTGGGGGGAAAAGCTGTCCCCTACATACCGCACCGACAGACAGAGGGGCACGGGCTGACGACCGCCGTTCTGAAGAGACTCTACGAGCAGGGCATCAGCCTTGTCATCACCGTTGACTGCGGCGTTACCGACGTGCTCCAGGTTAAAACAGCGATGAAGATGGGGCTGGATATCATAATCACCGACCACCACAATCCCCTGGACGAAATACCGGAAGCTGTTGCCGTCATCGACCCCAAGCTGACCACCTCAGCCTACCCGTTTTTACATCTGTCAGGGGTCGGGGTGGCCTTCAAGCTGCTTCAGGCATTATTCCAGAGTGTCGGCAAAGAGGAGCAGGTGGAGATGGTGATGGACCTGGTAGCCATAGGCACGGTCGCCGATATGTCGCCGCCGGTGGGAGAAAACCGCTACCTTATCAGAGAGGGACTGAAATCCATGAATACCATGCCGCGCCCCGGCATCACGGAACTGATGAACCAGATGAGAATAGACGCCGGCAGTCTTGATGCGGAAAAGATTGGCTGGGTCATCGCCCCATGCCTGAATGCCGCCGGCAGGCTGGCCGACGGCCTCACCGGCTATAATCTGCTGATAACCGACTCTCCACAGGAGGCATACGACCTGGCAACATGGCTGGCGAAGATAAACGAGGAGCGGCAGAGACTGACCACCGCAACCCTGGCCAGGGCCAGAGAGCAGGTCATAGCCCAGGGACTGCCTCCACTGCTGATAACCGCCGATAAAGAATACCCCATGGGCATCGCCGGTCTGGTGGCGAGTCGGCTTACGGAGGAATTTTACCGGCCGTCAGTGGTGATACATACCGCCGACAAGGTAAGCCATGCGAGCTGCCGCAGCATCTCCGAATTCGACATAATCGCCGCCCTAAACCGGTTCAGCCACCTTTTCTCACGCTACGGCGGACACGCGCGGGCGGCGGGCTTTACCCTGCCCACCAGGAATCTGCCCCAACTGGAAGAGGAGCTTTCGGCACTGGCCGCCGAGCAACTGGCCGCGGTCGAGCTTCACCCCCACCTGGATATCGATGTGCTGGTTGCGCTTCCCGACCTCGGCGGCGACACCTACCAGACGACGCAACTGCTGGCCCCCTTCGGCATCGGCAATCCGGTGCCGACATTTCTGAGTCGGGGTGTGGAGCTGCTGGAGTGGCGCAGGATGGGCAGTAACGGCGAGCACCTGATGATGAAGCTGAAGCAGGGCGGCACGGTATGGGACAGCGTGGCTTTCAGGCTGGTTACGCACCTGGACGAATTAGCATCCGCGATTGATATCGTGTACAACCTGGAGGTTGACAGGTGGAGGGGCAAGGAGAATCTGAGGCTTAATATAGTGGATTTCGTGGCGAGCGGCAGCCTGTAACATTAATCTTCAAGAGTTTTATTAACCTCACTTTATCTTTACCTCACCCCTCTTGCTACGCACTCCCCTATTGGGGGGTAAAACTACGGAACAAGCCGCTGACGATACGAGGGCGGCCCGCCTACGCTAACCTGCTCGCCGCTCCTCCAGAGCTTTGACAGGCGAGAGCTACGACGGGCAGGCTTGGGTGGGAAAAGATGTCTAAGAGGCGGGGTGAGGGGCTTCTTCCTCCTCCCCTTTTTTCACCCACCGTGTACGCCAAGCCATCAGGGTGATGGCAATTATGAGCACGATGATAGAGATAACCTGGGCCTGGTGCAGACCGAACAGGAAATCAGTCCCATCCCGAATAAAGTCGATGCCGAGACGCCACAACGAATATAAAGTAAGATAGATAAGGAAGAGCGAGCCATCGGGGCGGAAGCGTCCCCTCAGTCCGAGCAGGACACCGAAGACGAGCAGGTTGTAGATAATCTCGTAAATCTGCGTGGGGTGCACGGGTAGTCCGAGCGGGCCAAGACTCCCCGGATGAAAATATACAATCCTCCAGGGCAGGTTGGTCACTACTCCGTAACAGCAGCCGTTCAAGGTACAGCCCACCCGGCCGATGGCCTGGGCCAGGATAATGCCGGGGGCCAGCATATCAGCCAGATAACCGAAAGAGATTTTGCTGAACCGGCTGTAAATCCAGACGCCCAGGGCCGCCCCCAGAACAGCGCCGTAGATGGTCAGTCCCGAACCGCCGATTATCTCCCCGGGGTTCTGGAAGTAATACTGCCAGCGGTCTTCACTCACACACCGGTCAAGAATATGGAGCAATCGGGAGAATATTATCCCGGAGGGGATTCCCACCAGGGCCGCACTGAGAATCGTATCATAAGAAAGCCTGGCCCCTCTTCTTACGGCCAGCAGCGCCCACACGATGAGGGTAATCACCGCCAGAGTGACCATGATGCTGTACCAGCGGATGCTGAAATCCCCGATGGTAAAGGCTATGGGGTCAATATCTATAGTGATTAGCTCACCTCCAGGAAATCAGGAACAAAGCGCGTCAACAAAGGCTTCGGCATCAAAGTTTACCATATCGCCCAATCCTTCGCCAACACCGATTAGCCGGATGGGGACAGCCAGCTCATCGCAGATAGCCAGCACGATGCCGCCCCTGGCCGTGCCGTCGAGCTTGGCCAGAAAGATACCGGTGACGCCGACCGCCTCGGTGAAATACTTCGCCTGTGTCAGGCCGTTCTGGCCGGTAGTGGCATCCAACACCAGAATCACCTCATGCGGGGCGGCGGCATCAGCCTTGGCGGCGACGCGCCTGACTTTTTTAAGCTCTTCCATGAGATTGTACTTGGTATGGAGCCTGCCGGCGGTATCAATTATCACATTGTCAATCTGCCGACTCCGCGCCGCCTGGAGGGCGTCATAGACCACCGCCCCGGGGTCGGCGCCGGGCTGATGAGCCACGACATCCACCCCCACCCTTTCGCCCTGCCTCTTAAGCTGGTCGATAGCCGCCGCGCGGAAGGTATCGGCCGCGGCGAGGAGAACACTCTGGCCCTCTTTTTTCAAGTTATAGGCCAGCTTGGCGATGGAGGTGGTCTTGCCGCTGCCGTTGACGCCTACCGCCAGAATGACTTTAGGCGGCGATATGTCAGGACTCTCTTCACGGGGAGGAAGGCTCAGAATACGCACCATTTCCTCTTTCAGGGCGGCACTGACCTGAGAGCCGTCGAGCTTTTCTTCGGCGGCTTTTTGCTTTACCTTGTCGATGAGCTTGGCGGTGGTGGCAACGCCGACATCGGCGGAGATAAGAAGCTCCTCCAGCTCATCCCAGAGTTCATCGTCGATAGCGGCGCGGTCAAAGAGGCTCATGGCCCGGCCGAACCAGGTATCATGGGTGCGCTTCAGTGCTTTCTGGAAGATGTTAATCTGATTTGACTCCTTGATTGCAAAAGAGGGGCGGCTTCCCTGTTTATAGTATAGGGTACTTGGCAGGAGAAGTGAAATTGGGGGGGTGGGCGGATAAAGCTGCGGGATAAGCAGAAGATGTGACTGGGCGGCCCGCCTACGCTAACCTGCTCGCCGCTCCTCCAGAGCTTTGACAGGCGAGAGCTACGACGGGCAGGCTTGGGTGGGAAAAGATAACAAGAGGGGGGGTGGGGGTTACGCCCTTGGGATAAGTGTTATTCTTAATCAACTCGTTCCGATAGAGCGAGATGTAGCTTCCTACATTCCCTTAAATACCATTTTCCTAGACTGTTGTTTTCACCAGAACGGAATTTACCAATCATTTTCGTTGTGGCAAGTAAAATAAATGAAGAAGCCAAAACTGAGAATGTCCTGAGTTCTTCACTATTCCTAATTGGCTTATAACGAGTAACTCTACCGTTCGATTCAAACAAATAATTGGATAAATCAGTAGCATGAGAAACGCTAGACCATCGCCTATATAGATCGTTATATTGACTACCACGATTAAAATGCTTAGCAAGGTTCTCTATGCTATTCGGACCATTAAAAAGACTGAACCAATTGGGTTTTCGATGAATCTTTCTCTTGAGTCGCTGGTATTCATTCTCAACAGATTGTAGTTTTGTTTCATTTAACAAAATGTTATAAGCCTGGATCATTTCCGATACACTAGGGAAGTCGGGCGTCTCAATATACGCACCTATCTCATCCTCTTGTGAGCTTTTGGCAATTTTTCGACCTTTTGGGCGTTTTGAATTCAATATGTCGTATTTGCTTTTCTTATCATGAATAAATGAAACAAGCCATGAAAACGCTCTTTGTTGGTAATCTTTCTCAAGAATATAGTCAATACCTAGCAATGCTTCAAATGCACTTCGTAATAATGGAATAGTAGGTACAGCGCAACTTTGTGATACCAAGACCTCAACTCCATCAATCATTCCAATCACGTGATGGTATAAAGAAAAAACTGCAAGATGCTCAGCGGGTATGCCCCCAACTGCAGCATCCTGACACCGTTTGAATGCATTTGTTGCATAATTTATCTCTTCTTGCAACAGTGGAACGGCGATTGCTATTATGTCTTTAGCGGCTACTTTATGCAAATCTCGATATAGCATCGGTTCAAAAGGCTTTGTAGACATTGTTATTACCTCCTTTTACCCCTTCAGCAATTCCCTCAGAATCACCCCTGCGGCGGCTTTGTCGAGGGGCTTGTTGTTGTTGCCGCACTTGGG
>JAUWYU010000064.1 GCA_030615655.1 Dehalococcoidia bacterium | reverse complement strand
CTGGACGTTCGAAAAGTTCCGCGGCCTCCTGCCGGATAAAATTCTCGATAGCTCGCAGGTCATTCTTCTCATTCAGGTTGACGGACTCCCGGAAACAGTGGAAGCCGAGGCGCAGCATGTCGTCGACATATGTAAAAACAGTGCGGGCGAGGTCAGGGTGGCTGAAGACCAGGCGGAGGCCGAGAGATACTGGCAGGCTCGAAGCTCTCACTTCTCCGATATCTCCAGCCGCACCCATACCATCGTCAACGAGGATGTGGTCGTGCCGCGTGATAAGATAGCCGACTTTATAAAAATCAGCCAGGAAAGTGCGAAAAAATATGATGTCCCTATCAGTTTCGCCGGCCACGTCGGCGATGGCAATTTCCACCCGGTCGTGCTTACGGACAGCCGTGACGACGAGCATTTTCAACGGGCGCTGAAATGTGTGGATGAAATCATCGAGACGGCTCTGTCCCTGGGCGGCGTGCTTTCGGGGGAGCATGGCATTGGCTTGGAGAAACAGCGCTTTTTGAAGAAGGCTATGGACCCCATAGCTATAGAGATTATGAAGAAAATAAAGAATGTACTGGACCCCAACCACATCCTCAATCCCGGCAAAATCTGGGAAGAAACAGCCGATGAAGAGTAGCCTCGAACCACGAAATTGTCATTCCCGCGAAGGCGGGAATCCAGAGGGGAGAAGCGAGGACTGGATAGTCGGGTCAAGCCCGACTATGACAGTTGTGTTTTTATTAATAGCCAGCATTAAGTGGAACTCAGATGAAGAGTAGCCTCGACTTCGAGCAGTTAGACAGGTTCAAAGAAGACCTCGACAAGTGCACCAAGTGCGGATTCTGCATGTCCTACTGTCCGGTTTACCAGGAGGAGCGGGTTGAATCATCGGTAGCGCGTGGTAAAATCATGCTCATCAGGTCGCTGTTATCCGGCGAGCTGACGGCTACCCGCGAAATGGCGAAACAGCTCAACAAGTGCACGTTGTGCATGACCTGCGCTCAGAATTGCCCGGCTGGTACTCAGGTGCCTTCGGTAATTGCCGCCGCCAGGGCCGATAAAGTAAGGCAAAAGGGACTCGCCTTTCCGTACAATTTGATTTACCGCTGGCTGCTGCCGAGACGCCGACTGTTCGGTTGCGTGGTGCGGCTTGCTTCATGGTTGCAGGGAATCTTCTTACCCAGAACACACGGGACCATCCGTCACCTGTCCATGTTTCTCTCGGCTCTCGGCAAAGGCAGGCATATACCGCAGATAGCGCCGAAGTTCCTCCGCCAGTCGGTTCCGGAGATTAATAAACCGCCTCGCGGCGTGGAGACAAAATACACCGTTGGCTATTTCACCGGCTGCATGACCGATTTCGTTTTTCCCGAGCTTGGTAAGAAGATAGTCGGCTTGCTTACCGGGAACGGCGTGGAGGTGGTCGTGCCCCGGGGACAGGGGTGCTGCGGGGCGCCGGTTTTCCTCGGCGCCGGTGATTTCAATTCCGGCCGCAGGCTGGCCGACGCTAATGTCCGCGCCTTCCAGGACCTGGATTACGTCATTACTGACTGCGCTACCTGCGCTTCAGCCATGAAAGACTACGAAAAATTCCTGGCGGATAACAATGACAGAAAGCGCGATTACGCCGATTTTGCCGGTAAGATAAAGGACATCACCGAGTTTCTGGTGGACATACTGCAGCTGCCTCCGTCCGCCTACCGCGTTGCCGATGAATTTAAAGGTAAGACCGTGACCTGGCATGAACCGTGTCACCTGGGACGCTACCTGGGCGTCAAAGAGCCGCCACGCAAAATACTGAAATCGTTACCCGATATTGGCTATGTAGAGATGCCCGATGCCGATAGATGCTGCGGCATGGCGGGGACTTTCAGCATCTACTTCTACGATTTATCAAAGAAAATAGCCGATAAAAAGATTGCCGATATACAATCAACCGGCGCGGATATTGTCGTCACCGACTGCCCCGGGTGTCAGATACAGCTGATAGATAGCCTTACCCGGCATGGCATGCCTCAGAAAGTAATGCATATCATGGAGCTATTCGCCTGAATAATACCTGAAGTCACTCCTGCTTCAATAGCCCCCGGCTCTCCAGGTCGGCGGCGATGTCTCCAAGCTGAAGCTCTTCAAGCTTGGCCTTCGTCTGCCGCCCGCTTGCCACATCCCAGCCCCGTAGCTCGTAATATTCGTCCTTCATCTTCTCGAATTCCGCCCTGTCCACCACCCCCCCCTTCCGACTGGTAACTTCACCGTCCTTGCCCGGCACGATGCACTTGCGGTTAAAGCGCAGGTATTGCATGGGCTCGTCGTGAAGGTAATCAAGGAGCCTGTCTCCCTCTCTACCGCCCCAGCCCTGTCTCATCAGTATTGCCCTCTGCAGGTTGAAGGCTCTCTCGCCTGTCCTGTCCATCTCTCCCTCGTCCGACTCCCGTCCGGTCACGGCTGAGAAAATCTGGCTTGCAAGGTCAGGTCCCAAGACGTTGTTCTCGGTTAGCGGATTATATAGCATTGGCCATCTGGCGTTGCAGAGGATAAGGCTTTCCATGGCATAGGTTCGGTCCTGGATATTCTTTGCCGCCAGCGCTTTCCCTTCATAGCTGGAATAGTCTGCGGCGGCCGCACTGCCCCAGTACCTGTCAGCGATTTTGCTTATGACTTCAGGTGATAAATGTGCTCCCTCCATTCCATCCAGCCAGTCGAGCCACCCTATTAAAAAGCCGCTGGCTTCATGGACCTGCTGCAGAGGCCTTCGTGTTTCGGTAGCTATGAGAAGCGCGTTATGCAGCACCAGCCGTGGGTCATAGTCTTTTACTTCATTAGAGCTGTTCATGACGGAATAGCTTATCAGGTCCCTGGCACGGCCTCCGACTGCCTCGGCAGCTTTTATGGTACCCTGGGCCAGCATATCTCCGAAGCCCTCCCTCAACGCAATCTTTCGGGTAAGTGCTTCGATAAACTCAGGGCCGCCTATTTTTGAAAGCGGAAGACCGGTATCCTCATCTCGCAGCACGCCTTCTTTATAACATCGGATAAGCCATTCTATCATTGCCTGCATGACACTGGCATCAAGCCCGTATTGGTCACAAAGCCTCATGGCCAGAAGGATAACCTCATTCCACCCGTTATAGTACCTCTCGGCCGGCCTGCGGTAAATATCTATTTGCTGGCAAAAACACTTGAAGCGATTTCCCTTTTCATCGACATATGACTGTCTTGTACAGCCGATACCGCACCCATGACAGGCCTGGGTCTTCGTGCGGCCCGGTATAACCCACCAAAAAGGCGGGAGAGGTCCTCTGGTCAATGTACGGACATGCTCTGCCAGTTTGCTCAGTCTCTCCGGGTCAGCCGCTTTCGGCTTCTTGCCTCCGGCAACGGCGATAGCTTTGAGCATTTTTGAACCCATGACGCTGCCGATACCGCCTGAGCCTGAGGCTCCTTCATCGGCAAGCAGGGTGGCAAAGACAACCAGGTTCTCGGCAGCCTGGCCGATTGTAAGGACGCTTACCGCCTTGCCCAACTCCGCTTTCAGGCTGTCGCTCGCTTCAAAAGCGGACTTCCCCCGGAGATGGGAGGCATCCCTTATTTCCACGGTGCCGTCATGTACAAAGAGATAAACCGGTTTTTCCGCTTTACCCTGTACGACTATCCCATCATAGCCGGCGTATTTAAGCCGGTTACCCCAGCTTCCTCCCAGATTGCCGTAGCAAAAAGCCTCCGGGTTACCGGCCGCCGATTTCCCGCAGGCCAGCCAGCGGCTGCTGGCAAATCCGGTGAATCCGGCCACCGGGCCGCTGGTGCATATCAGACAATTGGCAGGGTCAAAAGCCTTGGCCTGGGGAGGGACCATGTCCCAGTAGAGCTTGGCCGCAATGCCTTTCCCCCCCGGGAATCTATCCGCGTAGTCGGCGGTAGGCAGCCTGGTTATCTTCCCATCGGACAGGTCCACCTTCAGGATTTCTCCGGCATACCCGAATTCAGTCAATGCTGACCCCCTGACTATTCAAACTCGGAATATCGATATAACCTTGATGTAACGGGTATAGGTGCCCTTTACTTCATATAACATGACAAGAAGCCTTGTCAAACGACCCGATTATGTCCGAATACAAAAAGTATGGCTTCAGCGCCGTAATCGCCAGGCCATATAGTGTCAGCCGGCTTGAGGAGACTTTACGTGCCTTTTCAAAGAGACGGAGGCAGGTGTAAGGTTACTATTGCAGCCGGTCTGCCACCGCTTTCCAGTTGATGTTGTTGAAGAATGACGCTATGTAATCAGCCCGCTTCAGGCCATAGTCAATCATAAAAGCATGCTCAAAAACATCCATTACCAGGATGGGACGACAGCCGGCAAGATGACCGACCTCATGCTCATTAATCCACTGGTTCCACAGCCTGCCGGTGACATTATCCTGATACAGTACCACCCAGCCGATGCCCCGCATCGCCCCCGTCGCCCGGAAGTCCTGTTCCCAGGCATCATAGCTGCCATAGGCATCAGCCAGCTTCTTCGCCGGAGCCCCGGACTTATCTATAGGGGCCTTGACCCCCAGGTTCTCAAAGTAGTATTCGTGGAGGCGCATACCGTTGAACTCAAAACCGAAACGGCGCTTCAGTTCGGCGTATTCCGGTGTGCCGGTCTTGCCTTCTTTCAGCATAGCCGCCAGCAGGTCCGATAGCTTGTTCGTATTGGTCACGTAGCCCTGGTAAAGAGTGAAGTGATTCGTAAGCGGGGTTTCACTGAAGCCCTCCATGCCGATGAGATTGCCGTATTCATTAGCTGTGTAAGCCATTGTTTTTCTCCTTTATTGAGTTATATTATTCAACAACTCAATATTTTCCCTCACCTGGTCATGGCTAGCGTTGGTAGATTCCTATAAGCTCCGCTTGGGCCAGTATGTGGCCCCGCATGGCGTTGAGCACCGCCGTCTTGCTTGCGCCGGGATTTAGGTCTAGGGTTATGTCCAGCGCATAGAGAGTAAAGTGATAATGGTGTGTAGAACCCCACGGCGGACAGGGGCCGCCATAACCAGTCCTGCTGAAGTCGTTCCTGCCCTGAAGTGCCCCGCTCGAAAGTTGGGAACTGGTGGGTATTCCCTCCTCCAGCTCAAGTGTGTTGGCCGGGATGTTAAAGATAACCCAGTGGGTGAAGGTGCCCCCCGGTGCATCAGGGTCGTCTACTATCAGGACAAAAGACTGGGTTCCCTCCGGCACTCCGCTCCAGCTAAGCGCTGGTGATATGTCCACCCCATCGCAGGTGTACCTGATCGGTATTGTTTCACCATCCTGAAACGCCGTGCTCGTGATTACCATTACGATTTCCTCGGGTGGCTCTTCCTCCTCTTCTGGTGGCGGTACCTCCTCCGGTACCTCCTCCTCTTCTTCTGGCGGCGGGACCTCCTCCATTGGCTCTTCCTCCTCTTCCGTCGGCGGTTCCTCCTCCATTGGCTCTTCCTCCACCACCTCAACAGCAATTGGTTCTTCCTCCACCTCCTCAACAGCAACTGGCTCTTCCTCCTCCACCTCCTCGATAACAACCTCTTCTTCCGTCGGTGGCGTTATTTCTTCTGTTGGTGTTGTTATTTCTTCTGTTGGTGTTGTTACCCCTTCTCCCTCTTCTGCTTCTGACGGTCCGCAGGACACCACTACCACCAGCGTCACCGCTATTAGACAACTCAGTATCAGGCGCCCGATTCTCTTTTTCATTTTCTATATCCTCCCTTAACCGGTATTGCCGTATCGGCTTTAGTGTTTTTCATATTTTGTTTCGTACATTTTAATCTTTCTCTTGGAACTGCGTCAATACTTTCGGAAGTGGAGATGAACCCCTGTGCCTCCGGACATGCTCTGCTCATTAATATTATCTATCGGGACCATATCTCCTGTATATTCTTCGTACCGAACCCTTTACGTCCGCCGCAAAAAGCGCTAAAATTAGATGGAGAAGTTTTATTCACCCCGGATATATGCACAAAATATCTGGATTAGCAGGCGAGAATTTTGGATAAAAAAGTCCTCGACTGGTTGCTCGAAGGCCCCCTCTGGCTCAAGTATGCCGTTGAACTCCAGCTGCTGGATGAAAAACCGCACGTCAAGCCGGTACTCGGAGATAACGATATCGGGAAAATCGTAAACAGGCTAAAAGATGGCAATGTTGGCATTCCCGCCTTGAAAACCGGGAAGGTGCATTACACGGAAACCGGCAAAGCTTACTGGGACCTCTTTTTTCTGGCCGATATCGGACTTACCATTAATGATTTGGGATTGGAAGAGGAAGTGGAAAAGATTTTCCGCTTTCAGGGACGGGACGGGACTTTTATTATCCCGCCGAATGTGAGGGACAACTACTACTGCATGTCGGCAATTCTTATCTCTTCCCTGGCGAGGATGGGCTATCACGATGACCCCCGTCTGGGAAGATACACCCGTGATATCCTCAATGCGCAGAACTTTGACGGCGGCTGGCATTGTTATAACGGCGATTTCGGAATACCGGGCATAGAATCATGTCCCATGGACAACCTGAACATACTCATGCTGCTCGGTCGGTATGAACAGTACCGGCAGAACCCCGTGCTCAAGGGTGCTCTTGATTTGTTGCTGGAGCACTGGCAGAATAGGGGTGGAGGATGGCACTTGCACGGATTCGGTGTTGGTCGGCGATTTATGAGTCTGCAGTATCCCGCCGTTAAATACGGTATCCTGCGGGTTCTGGATGTCCTGTCACTCTTCCCTTACGCTGTCGGTACTGAGGCCTTTCAGAACATGCTCGATTTTGTGCGTCGTAAAGCGGTCGATGGCAGGTACCTTGCCGAATCTACCGATGAGTCTTATGCGGAGTTTGACTTCGGGCAGAAGGTAGAGCCGAGTCGGTGGCTCACTTTCTTAATCAACAGGATAGAAAAGCAGGTCAGCGAATGCCCTGAACTATCCTGATTAGGAGGAGAAAATGGCAAAGAATAGTATCGGGGAACTCAAGGAAAAAGTCCTCAATCTGTCCAGGGAGCATGATGTCAAGTTTATTAGGCTATGGTTTACCGATATTCTGGGCATACTCAAAAGTTTTACCATCACCGTTGAAGAGCTGGAAGGAGCCCTTGAGGAGGGGATGAGCTTTGACGGCTCCTCTATTGAAGGCTTTGCCCGTATTGACGAAAGCGATATGGTCGCCCTGCCTGACCCCGCCACCTTCCAGCTGCTTCCCTGGCGACCCCGTGAGAACCGGGCTGTCGCCCGCATGTTCTGCGATATTTTAATGCCCGGCGGTGAGCCGTTTGACGGCGACCCCCGGTTTATCCTGAAGAAGAACCTGAAGAGGGCCGCCGACATGGGCTACACCTTCTATGTGGGACCGGAGCTTGAGTATTTCTATTTCAAGGATTCTGGAGGCACCGAACCCCTCGACCAGGGCGGCTACTTTGACCTGACTCCCAGGGATGCCGCTACGGACATGAGGAAGGAGACTATTCTCACTCTTGAAGAGATGAATATAGGTGTCGAATACTCCCACCACGAAGTTGCCCCCAGCCAGCACGAAATAGATATAAGATATGCCGACGCTCTGACCATGGCGGATAGCGTGATGACCTACCGGCTGGTGGTCAAGGAAGTGGCGGTCAAGTACGGCGTCCATGCTACCTTCATGCCCAAGCCGGTCTATGGTATCAATGGCAACGGCATGCATGTGCACCAGTCGCTGTTCAAAGGTGATAAAAATGCCTTCTTTGATGCCGGAGACGAGTATCACCTCTCCCGGGATGCCAGGTGTTATATTGCCGGCTTGCTCAAGCATGCCCCCGAGATAACCTCCGTTTGTAACCAGTGGATTAACTCTTTCAAGAGGCTCGTGCCGGGCTATGAGGCACCGGTATACGTCTCCTGGGCACGGCGGAACCGCTCCGACCTTATCCGGGTGCCGGAGTACCGTCCCGGCAAGGAAAAGGCAACCCGC
>JAUWYU010000150.1 GCA_030615655.1 Dehalococcoidia bacterium | reverse complement strand
GGGTGTTGATAACGGTCTTATCACCCGTGAACTGCGCAAACTCTTCAGCCAGGAACTGGGCTGGGCTCCGAAAGAGCTCCACGAGAAGGGCACGGTGCTCCAGCTTGAGGTCGGCTCCCCCACCGGGATGAAGCCGCATGTCGCCATAGACAACCTGAAGTTTCTCGATGAGGAGTTTACCGAGGCCACCGGTATTGAAGTGTCGACGCCGTGGGACAGGGAAGGCGCTGATATCCTGTTAATTCACAGCGCCGGCGACATTATTGCCTTTCCGGAGAGCCCGATTTCCTTCAGCATTCTATGCAATACCGCCGGCATTAGCTGGACCCTCTCATCGGAGATACCGGGGTACGATGGCGTCAACTATGGTCTATTCTACGACGATATCCAGTTTTCCAGGGTTGCCATCAGGCACGCCCGGATTGCCAAAAAGCTCAAGGTAAAAAAAATAGTCATGGGAGAATGCGGGCATCAGCACAAGGCATTTATGACGGTAGCTGACAGGGTGCTTACCGGCGACCTGAACATACCGCGGGAAAGCGTGATGACTTTCCTGGAGAACCTGGTTTTCAGCGGTAAGATTAAGTTCGACCCGTCCAAGAACGATTTCCCGGTAACGCTTCATGACCCCTGCAATATCGTGAGAAACCTCGGCATAGTCGAGCCCCAGCGCCGGATTCTCCGCTATCTCTGCCCGCAGTTCCGTGAAATGACGCCTCACGGGGTGGACAACTACTGTTGCGGCGGCGGCGGCGGCTTAAGTGTGATGTCCGATGTCAACTTCACCGATTGGAAGGTGCACGTCGCCGGCAGGATGAAATTCAATCAGGTCCTTGAGGCCTTCAGTGACCAGCCCGGTCCGGAGGTAAATAAATATATATGTGCACCATGCTTGAACTGCAAAATGCAATTCCGTGATATCTTGGATTACTATGGCGCGAGGGAAAAATCCGGTATTTTCTGCGGTGGCCTGGCTGAACTAATTGTTAATGCCATGGTTGATATTAAAAAGCCTTTCATTACATGGTGAGAGCATTAAAGATAATAGAGAGGGGTAGGAATATTGAGAGGGGCTGAGCCTATTTTATCTATTCCCACCCAGGCCGCCCAGCATCATCGGCTGCTTATCCCGTAGATATTCCCCGCCACCCCACGGGGAGTTTAAGAGGGGCGCTAGCCCCTCTTTCTTTTCTTCCCCCTCCCTTTCCAAGGGAGGGGGTCAAAGGGGGTGGGTTGTCAAATACCAGGGGTGAGGCAATCCTTCCCTGGAAGGACAACCAGATGCCAACAGAACCTTTATAATTGATATTAGAGTTTCCATACTGTATACTATATTCTTGCTTCCAGCACTTAAGAACTGTAGAATGTTGGCATAATAATAACTACCTGAGAGGAGACTGATTTTCATGGCACAGATGGAACTCGCCGGCGAGATGTACGAAGTTGATGAGAATGGCTTCATGCAGGAAACCAGCCGATGGACTGAGGATGTTGCCCGGGCCTATGCGGCTTTGGAAGATGTAAACGAGATAACGGAAGACCACTGGACAGTAATCAATTACCTGAGAAATTATTACCTGCAAAACGGTATGTGCCCGATGATAAGAAGACTTATTAAAGAATCGGGTTTCAATTTGAGTAAATTATACGAACTCTTTCCGAACGGTCCGGCACAATCCGCATGCAAGTGGGCCGGGATCCCCAAACCGACAGGATGCGTATAAATTCAGGCACCTGTCGGTTTAAGTCAGCTTTATCGATTTAGAATTTTTCAAAAAACCAGGCTCTGGAGAAAGGTTCTGATTCTACCCTTTATCTCGCACCGCCTGCCAGTCAAAAGAAGCACATTCCTGTGATTTGGGTAGGAGTGGCATTTCTCCTTCCATATAATAAGGAGGCTGAGGATGGCTGAAAAGGAACTGGCAAAAATCGTTGGCCGCGGCAATGTCCTCGATGGGCCAGGAGTCCTGGAAGAGTATTCTAAGGACTCCAGCTTTGTACCGCAAATAATGCCCAGATGCATTGTCAAGCCGGAAAGTGTTGAAGAAGTACAGGGGATTGTGAAGTGGGCGAACGATACTCTAACTCCCCTCGTTCCGGTAAGCTCGGGGTCACCTCACTCCCGGGGGGACACCGTTCCCGGTGTCGATGGGGCTGTCATCGTTGACCTCAGTAAAATGAAGAAAATCATCAGGGTAGACCCCAGGAACAAGGTAGCTATGGTCGAGCCCGGGGTAACTTATGGTGAGCTCCAATCGGAACTGGTTAAGGAAGGGTTGTGTGCCTACATGCCCTTAGCTCCCCGTAATTCGAAATCGGTGATAGGTAGTATGCTGGAAAGGGAGCCGATTACCATGCCGGCTCACCACTGGGATAGCACCGACCCCCTGCTCTGTGCGGAAGTGGTTTTTGGTACCGGGGATAAATTCAGGACTGGAGAGGCTTCCGGACCCGATACGGTGGAGGAACAATGGCAGATGGATAGAGTCCAGATGAATCCCTTTGGTCACAGCCATATGGATTTCCAGAGACTGGTGGCGGGGGCTCAGGGCACCATCGGGATTGTCACCTGGGCGACACTGAAATGCTGCTACCTGTCCACGTTACACCGTGCTCTTCTGGTTCCATCTGCCACTATTGAGCCGTTAATTGATTTGAGCTATCAGCTTGTAAGGTTCAGGTTAGGCGGTAAACTCTTCTTGTTGAACGGCCTCAATCTGGCGTGTTTACTTGGCTGCACTCCCGCTGAAATTCAGGAATTGAAGAACACTTTACCTCCGTGGATTTTATTCGTAAGCTTCGAAGGCTACGGTATCTTGCCCGGGGGAAAAATGGCGTACGAGGAAGCCGATTTCCGGGCTATGGCTCAATCATTTGACTTAAAGCCGGAGACTGTGATTCCGGGGGCAGGTGCTGAGGATGTATTACGGTTGTTATACCCACCATCTCCCGAGCCATACTGGAAGACGAGGTTTAAGAGCGGTGTTCAGGACATATTTTTCCTGACTACCCTTGATAAAACTCCGGACTTCGTAGCCGCTATGCCTGACCTGGCCCGGCGGCACGGGTATTTGTCAGAAAACATGGGTATTTACATTCAGCCGATAGTACAGGGCACCAGTTGCCACTGCGAGTTCAATCTATATTATGACCCGGCGAGACCGGCTGAGTTAGAGGCAACCACGCGGTTTGTCGGTGAAAGTAGTGAAGAGATTGCCGGGATGGGAGGCTTCTTTTCCAGGCCTTACGGGGCTTGGAAAGATACCGCCTATCGCCGCGCGGAGGGCACCCTTATCATGCAGAGGAAGATTAAGAAAATATTTGACCCCAATGAAATCCTCAATCCGGGGAAACTATGCTTCTGAGGGACCGGGAGCTTACGGAGGTAGCGTAATGGTATGGCAGGATTACACGCATGATATGCAGAGATGCACCAGGTGTTCCTACTGCAAGTGGATACCTTATAGATACATACAAGACACCGATTTCATGGAAGGTTGTCCGTCCATATCACGGTACAACTGGCATGCCTATGCATCGAGTGGCAAATTCAATATGGCGTATTCCCTCCTTCAGGGAAGGTTAGAAATTGACGATACTTTCCTGGACGTGCTTTACAGGTGCCACATGGATGGCAGCTGTGATATCTCGTGCAAAGTTCAGCAGGATTTAGAGCCCTTACAGTTAATGCAGGAACTCAGGATTAAATGCGTTGAGGAAGGTCAGCTGCTTCCAGCCCATATGGTTGTTATCGAAGGTCTCAGGAAAGAAGATAATATGATGCAGTCTCCGAAGGCTGACAGAGGCAGGTGGGCTGAAGGGCTTGATGTAAAGGACCTTACCAGCGAGAGTGCCGGGGTAGCCTATTATGTTGGC